>JAFYDO010000145.1 GCA_017544745.1 Treponema sp.
ACCTTAAGTCTTAAAATGTTTGAAATAAGTACAAGCAGCGCAATTATTCCTAACTGCACTACAGGACTCCACAACGCAATGTTTTCTGCTGAATAGTTCATAGATTACCTCGCAATATTTTCCATATAGATATATATTTCCGCACGTTTAGCGGCGATTTTTCGGTTGTTGGTTTTATTTCGTAATGGGTTCCCGCGCTGTCGCTGAATACAAAACCGTTGCGGGCGTAAACAGACATGTCGGGGATGTCGGCTATTGTAAGAGAAACCGGTTGACCATTTACCGGTGTAAACTCAAACCTGTTTTTATACAGCGCCATCTTGCCGTTACCAAGATCTTTTTCATTGTGATCTGAATCTACTGTTTTCAGAGAAACATCAGAATCTGTAAAATAAGGAGTCTGGTCATCGCGGTCTGCTGCTGCAAGCTTTTTAAGATACTCTTCCTGAAGATCTTCCCACTCTTTGGTATTTAAAACTCCAAAAGCAGAATCAAAGTTTCCGTATACATCAAACTCTGTTTCGTTGCCGCACGAAGTACACCAAACCTTATTGCCCTTAGATGTAATTGTTCCAAGGGTATGGCAGCGCGGACAGACACAATAAGCGCATTCAATTCCAAGCGCACGGTCTTTACCTTTGAATGCAATTTTGTTTATTGCCTGACGCTCGTAAGCATCTTCTCTAATATCACTTGCAACTGCGTTTGTTACTTCTTCTACCGACATCTTGGCAAGCTGGTCCGGGCTATAAACATTAACTACCTGCCCAAAGGTTTTTCCGTGGCGGATTCCAAAGCCCCAGCGTGGATTTGCAAGATAGCCGCCTTCTATACGGTAAGTTACAAGCGAAGCCCCGCAGATTTTTGCAAGCTTGCCTGTAGCTTCGGAAATTGGAAAATTTCTTCCGTCAAAGGAACGGTTTCCTTCGGCAAAAAGGCAGACATTGTAGCCGTTACGCAGTTTACGGATAACTTTCATAACAGTCAGTGTGTCAGAAGAACCTTTTATTTTTGCAATCGGTTCAAAAGCCCAGCGCAAAAGCTTAGAAACCCAGCCCTTGCGGTAAACATGCTCGCTTGCAACAAAATACATCTGTTTTTTAAAGCTCATGCCTACAAGAACGCAATCCAATACGGTTGTATGATTTGATATGACCAGATACGGCCCGTTTATTTGAGGAGCTTTTTTACAATTATAGGAATAAATACGCTTAAAGAAAGGAACAGTAAAATACCAGAAAAAATTCCAGACCCTCTGATGTCGTCTGTGTGCTGCCTTTTCCCTTTCCTCTGCCTTTACTTTTTGATCCATCAGTTAATTATAACATGGAAATGCTGTAAAAGAAATAAATAAATGTTATGATAACAGCCTTTTTTTTAATTAAAAAATTGCCCGTGCAAGGGCACGGGCATTATGAATTAACTCATAAAAGGCTGTTATTTTGCAGCCAACTTTGCATTAACTTCGATTGTGTGTTTTTCAACATCGAACTTGTAAAGGTCATCAAATCCGAAGCCCTTTACTTCTGCAGTCATTTCATCCCACATCTTGTCAAATTCTGCATCGCTCTTAGCAAAAATCATACGCCAAGAAGCGTCACATACAGACTTGTTTACACTGTTGCGGATTACAGAAATATCAGCAGAGTCAGATGGCAGAGCAACAGATACAGAAGGGCTTACAACGATCTTGCCGTTCTTTGTCATCCAGTCTGTAGCATCTTTTGCATCATACTTCTTTTCCCAGTCTTTTCTCATCTGAGTCATGTTCTTTTCTTTGTAAGAAGCCCAGTAAGAAGAAGCATAGATTTCTCCGGTAAGAGGGTTTGTACAGTTAGAGTTAACAATCCACTGGTTAATAGCGTTGTTACCATCGCTGTATCCACCGCCACCAAATTCTGCAGGAACAGGGAGGTTATCCATAAGAGCGTTATCGTTCATCTGTTCATACTTACCGTTTGAAAGCTTCTTATAGTTAAAGCCTTCAATACCAATATGCTGGAACTGAGCACCCTCTGGAGAAGCATACCAGTCAAGGAACTTCATGATGCGGTCATATTTAGCATCATCAACTTTTGAACCTACACCAAATACACGTCCGCTTCCGTAGTAAGCATCTGAGTCTGTGTAGTAGTTCTGGTCATTAACAGGGATAAAGCAGAAGGCAGTTCCATCAGCAAGACGAGCAGAAGTATTCCAGAAACCAACTTCCCATGTATACCAGATAAAGTCTACCTGACCGTTAGAAATCTTAGCACAAACTGAGTTCCAGTCCTGTGTACCAGAATCTGGATCTACTACCTTGAGTCTGTAAGCGTCGTTCAAGAACTTAAGCATCTTGTAGTATGTACCTGTCTTTTCTGTAAGTGGGTAGAATGTCTTTCCGTCTGATTTAAGAATAGCAGAACCCTTAATCTTTTCACCGTACCAGGTTGTGAGCTGTACAACGTTAGCAATACCAATCATACCGTCACCACCGTCCCAATCAGGCCAGAGTGAAAGTGGATAAGCCGGGTCACCAGCTTCGTTTGTTGGGTGAACCTTGCGGAGTTCTACAAAAGCTTTCAAAAGATCATCGAGGTTGTTGATCTCTGGAGCACCAATCTTGTTATACAAATCCCAGCGCAACTGTGGGAGAGAATAAATTCTTTCCTGTGTGAAAGATGTTGGAGAAGTATCCATCATTTCTGTTGGGATACCATAGTACTTTCCTGCAGAGTTTCCTGGGAGACCTGTATTCAAAGCCTTAATCTGCTTGTCAAATTTCATAAGGTTAGAGCAGCCTGTAATCTTGTCGCTGATGTCCTTAATCAAACCTGCTTCAAGACAATCCTGGAACTGTGTAGCTTCAAGAAGAACGATGTCTCCAAGGTTTCCAGAGCTTGCGCGGAGCTGATAGATTGAGTCACCTGCAACCTGTGGAGCAATAATGTTAAGCTCGATATTGAATCTATCCTTAACAACCTTTGCAAACCAACCAGTCTGCATACCCTGATAGTTAGCAGCAACGTCGAAAATTTCAAGAGTCATTGGTGAGTTGTCATCAACAGCTTTTGAAGCCTTTTTTGCGTTTCCACAGCTGAAAAACAAAACTGAAGAAACTGCCATCAATGTGATAATAGAAACGATTCCCTTTTTCACTTTGATTCCTCCTTATTCTTTTTTTTATATCAACCTTTTACTGCGCCAATCATAATTCCCTTTGTAAAGTAACGCTGGAAAATAGGATAAACGCAAATAATAGGAAGAACTACAATTACAGAAACAGTCATTCGGATAGAAGTAGCAGTCTGTGCATGAGCAAGACTTGCCGCAAGAGCCGCAGCCGAAGTACTGTTATTAACAAGCGCTTTAAGAGAGCTTGCCTGGTTTATATACTGATACAGAGTGAACTGTAAGGTATAAAGCTTTGGATCGGTAACAAGCAGCAGTGTATCCTGGAAGGCGTTCCACTGTGCAACCGAAGCAAAGATTGCAACCGTTGCAATAATAGGCTTGATTACCGGCAGAATAATTCTAAAGAAAATCTGCAGGGTTCCGGCACCATCAATTACCGCTGCTTCTTCAAGAGATTCAGGAACACTTTCTACAAAGGTCTTACACAAAACGATGTAGAACGGCTGAACTGCAACCGGGAAAATATAGGCCCAGAAATTATTTGTAAGATGCAGGTTACGCATGGTAATGAACCACGGAATAATTCCCGCATTAAAATACATTGTTGCAACAACAAAGCGGTACCAGAACTTTCTCTTCCACAAAGTCTTTTTAGTAAACATGTAGCCGAGGAAGCCCGAAACAACAACAGTAAAAATTGTTCCAATTACAGTACGCAAAATAGAAATTTTAAACGCTGTTAAAAGTCCGTTTACCTTCATTACCTGCTTGTAGTTTGTAAGGTGAAACTTGAGCGGAACAATAAGAACCTTACCGCGTTCACTAAGGTCGTTGGCACTTACAGAGTTTATGAGAATATAATAGAAAGGATACACGCAGACAAAAGCAAAGAAGGTGTAGATGACATAGGTAAAGATTGCAATGAGATAATCTTCAAGTGTTTTTTTATGCAGACTTGCCATATTCCCCTCCCCCTATATAAGTGTTTCGCCGCGAAGCTTTTTGGAAACGGCATTTGTAGCCCACAGTAAAATGATGCTGACAAAGGTTTTAAGAATACTGATTGCGGTAGAAAGTGAATATCCGCCGCTACCCATTGCAAGGTTATAAACGTAAAGGTCAAGAACTTCGATTTTGGCCTTATTGAAAGAGTTTGCAAATACAAAGTACTGCTCCATTCCGTTAGAAAGGAAGTTTGCAAGACTCATCATTACAAGAACAAAATAGGTTGGAAGAATGCTTGGAATTGTTACGTGCCAGATTCTCTGCATGCGCGAAGCACCATCAATCATAGCGGCTTCGATGAGCGAATCATCAATACTTGTAATGGCCGCAATATACATGATAGCTGCCCAACCCGCATTCTTCCAGGTAAGCCACAGCCACTGCTTAAACCATACATGGCTCGTGGACTGCAGGAACATAATCGGTTCTTCTATAACACCCATTCGCATGAGCACGCTGTTTATGGCACCAGTACTGTTAAAAACACTGTATGCAATTGCATATACCAAAACCCAGCTGATAAAGTTTGGAAGGGTTGTTACAGTCTGAACAAATTTCTTAAACGGTACCGACTGAATCTCGTTCAGGAAGACCGCAAATATCATAGGGAACCATGAGAAGAACAGGCTAAGTCCACTCATAGCAAAGGTGTTTGTCAAAACCTGCAGAAGCTTTTTAGCTTTTACAGGATTTTCTACCATGGAAACAAACCATTTAAAACCAACAAACTTATCCCAGGAAAGAGGGAACGGAGGTTTATAATCAAAAAAAGCATATACCCAGCCATAAAGCGGATAATAAGAAAAGACCAGAATCAAAAGAAGAAAAGGAACTATAAGCATAAAATCGCGGAAGGACTGTCTTTTTCTTTCGGTTTTAAAACTTAAACGGCGCATTAATTAAATACTCCTGTCAAACTTTAGTAAATCGTTTAACTAAACTTTTATAAAATTACCTTTTACGCCCGCCTTCCTCCCAGTATCATAGAGTAAAACGTTTTAGTAAAAGGTTTAACTAAATAAATTATAGCACCTCTTCTTGATATGTCAAATGATTTTTTTCTTGAATTGCTACATTTAAGGAAAAATGATATTATAGAAAAACATTTACATTATTTTAAAGGGGGGTACAATTTTATGGTACCAGTATTAATTAAAGATTTATTATCTTCTAAGCCGGAAGGCCAGCAGGTTAAGGTTTGTGGCTGGATCCGTTCGGTTCGTGACTCTAAGGGTCTTGTTTTTATTCAGGTTAACGATGGAAGCTGCTTTGCTAACATCCAGCTTACTTTTGACCGCAATAATCCTTCTAATAATGCAAATGTAAATAATATTGAAGAAACTCTCAAACTTTTGAACACAGGTGCAAGTGTTCGCGCAGTTGGAACTCTTATTGAATCTCCTGCAAGCGGACAGGCTGTTGAAGTTACATTGGAATCTATTGAGTGCCTCGGAAAATGCAACCCAGATGAATATCCATTGCAGAAGAACAAGATGTCTATGGAATATCTTCGCGATGTAGCTCATTTGC
>JAFYDO010000146.1 GCA_017544745.1 Treponema sp.
AAAGGCGCTTATTCCAAACCAAATGGTAGTAAGGGCAAGTGTAAGCGATTCAATCACCACGCAGATGATTGTCACAGCCACCCAGACCCAGGGCAAGTTATCACTCAGAACTTGAATAATACTATCCATGTGCTACCTCCTAAGTTTAATATACGCCTGTTCTTTTATTCTAACAACGGTGACAATGGTTACTTTTGAGGTGACTTTAGTTACTGGTGGGAGGGTAACTTTTGTTACTGTGAATTAGAGTAATATTCCTGGAGCTGTGTACGGGCGGCAACATAATAAGTTTTAAGTTCCGGGTCAAAGTGCTTTCCAAAGCTTTCCATCATGATTTTGTCTGCCTGTTCAAAACTCATGGCTTCTTTGTAAACACGCTTGCTCACAAGAGCATCGTAAACATCTGCAACAGCCATTATGCGTGCTTCAAGAGGGATTGCCTGTCCCTTTAAGCCTTCGGGGTAACCTGAACCATCCCAGCGCTCATGATGATAGTGCGCAACATTTTCGGCAATAATATGAAAATCAAAGTCATCGGTTGCTTTTAAGATTTCGTGAACTATGTGTGCACCCTCTGCGGCATGTGTCTTCATTATTTCATACTCCTGGTCGTTGTAGCGTCCAGGTTTACGAAGTATTGCATCATCTACAGCAATTTTTCCAAGGTCATGCATAGGAGCGGCCTTAATAAGATTATGACAGAATTCCGGAGTAAGTTTTCCTTCCTTTACAATTTCTTCAACCAGAATCTTAATAACATCGCTGGTACGCTTGATATGTCCGCCGGTAGAGTTGTCGCGGCTTTCTACCATGGTTGCCATTCCAAGAATAAGATTGTCGTGCATCTGAACTATGTGCGCAGTCTTTTCCGAAACTTCATCCTTGAGCTTATCATTAAATTTATTTAAAAGCGAAATATATTTCTGATCCTTTGTATCATCCTGAATATAAAGAATGTATCCGCGGTTTTTTCGTCCAACCACAAGGCGGTTTATATCAACCTGAAAAACCTGATCCTTATAATTTTTGAAAAAGCTCTGCTTGCCTCTGTTGTTTGCGTAATCAATAAGCTTGCTTATTATTTCATCCTTGAGCTCTTTATTTTTGAGCGCAGAATCATCAATGCGAAGGTCTGCAAGAGCCGGGAAAATCTCCTTTGCAATCTGATTGCTTCCAAGATAATTGAACATCTCGTCAAAAGAAACAAAGCCCGTTTTTCCGTTTAGGGCAATGGCATCAATGGCGGTGTCGGTAATATCATAAAGCATGATGCGGTAAATAATCACAAGCAGGATAATCTGGCACACAAGAAAAGCGAGAGGCACAAAATCCAGCTTAAAATGAAAAAACTTTCCTGTAAAAAACAGCAATACGCAGATAATTTCGCAGGTAAGCAGATGCTTAAGAATATGCTTGGAAACATCCTTCTTTTTTCTTATGGCGTGGAAGGTCGTAGCAAACATTATGAACATGTAAACCACAATGAGCACATAATAAAGTGTATGCAGCGGACCATAATTTTTGTGCAAAACATAAATGCCGTTTATAAGCTCGCCGGTAACTTCCTTGTAAAACAAACCTGAATAACCAATGGTCAGGACAAAACCGTAGCTTATAGTGGTAACTACAAAAAGCAGAAATCGAACCCATTTTTTTATATTAAGATTACACAGGGTAAAAATTGTATACATCAAAAACAGGTTTGCGTAACAGCCGCCTATGTAAGAAATCTTTGTTCCTAAGAGAGCTTCGGGAACAGTTCGTGCAAGAGAAATCAAAAAATAACCAAGATTTGAAATTGGGACAACAATAAAAATACAGGTTATAAAAACTGGAAAACGCTTACGCCAGATAAATGCATAAAAGCCGCTAAGCAGAACTGAAATTGCAAAAAACAAAAAATACCAGGGCGCCAATTCTATACTACCAGCCTTTTAAAGAAGTTACATTCATCATCGTTACAGCGCTTGGCTTCATCCAGG
>JAFYDO010000147.1 GCA_017544745.1 Treponema sp.
CAGATTTTCTTTTCCAACACGAATTATAAAACGGCGTACTGCAGCTACCGTCCAGTTTGGTTCATAATTAAACATGTGCTCGTGTATCAAATGGCAGACATTATCAATCATTGCATTGGAAAATTTGAGTCTTGTAAGAATCTGTCTGGTAAGGTCTGCTCCAAGACGCTCGTGGTTATAAAAAGTAATTGTTTCATTAAGAATCTTTTTTGCATCAGGCTTTGCAATATCATGAAAGAGGGCAGCAAGCCTTACATTGAGCTTGGAAGCAGGGGCACCGTCACACGCATAATACAGATGATTCAGTACATCAAAATCATGAAAGCCTCGGTAATCACTTTGAATGCAGCCGCGTCCTTTTAAAAGCTCCGGAATAAAAATCTGCAGTATACCTGTCTGTTCCATAAGATTAAGTGCAACAGACGGCTTGTCTGAACCAAGCATTTTTTCAAACTCGTCGCGGAACCGTTCAATCGAAATGGAGGCAACTTTCTGGAGAATTTCTTTGTCGAAAATTTCTGAATATGTATACTTTTCTATACTAAATCCCAGTTTACTTGCAAATCTAACGCATCTTACAGGCCTTAGTCCGTCTTCCATAAAGCGTTCGTGAGCCTTGCCTACGGTGCGTATTATTTTTTTCTTAATGTCACGTCTGCCGTCAAACGGGTCTACAATAGTGCCGTCTTTAAGGTCTGCAGCAATTGCATTGATTGTAAAATCGCGCCGAGCAAGATCTTCTTCAATTGTGGCTGCATAATTTACGCTGTCGGGATGCCTTCCGTCTGAATAACCGCTTTCGGTTCTAAAGGTGGTAACTTCAATTTCAAGACCTTCAAAATGTACCGTTACAGTTCCATGCTCAAAGCCTGTTGGAATAACCGTACGGAAAAGCTTTATTACATCCTGTGGAGTAGCGTTGGTGGCAACATCAAAATCATGAGGTTCTTTATGTAAAAAAATATCACGCACAGCACCGCCTACAAGATATGCTTTATAGCCTGCGGCTTCAAAATGAGAATAAAAATCCTTGAGCTTTGCGTTTATCTTAATTTTCATAAATTATATTCCAAGCGAAATCCTGTGAATTATCGAAGCAAAAGCAATAAAAAAAGCTCCCAGTACAAGTGTAAAAAGAAAAAACAGCATGGTAAACAGAGAGGCTGCCTTTTTTTTCTGAATAAAAAGAAAAACTGCTTCCATCACAAAGGACAAAACTGCCATTATGCAAAGAACAATCGAAGTAAAAGACAGCAGATTAAGTATAAGGAGCTGTGTTTTATCTACAAAAGCCTGGTAATTCCCAATCAGGTAAAGAAGGAACAGAAAGACACAGATAAAAAGCAGCAGGAACGTACAGTTTCTTGTGAGCCTGCTTAAAAAAACAAAAGGAAATTTGAGGCTTTTTTTAATGTTCTTTTGTCCGGCTTTCTCTTGAGTCATAAAGTTCCTATATGTTATAATATACATTATTTTTCAGGTATTTACAAACAGGATAAATTTTTATGAAAAATTTTATTTGCTTTATTATAATTCTGATTTTTGCTGCCTTTGTTTTTGCGGTGGGATGGACTCAGATTAAAGTAAAACCGGGATATATAGGAGTTGTTCAGTCAAAGACTGGCGGCGTAGATGAAAAGCTTATTATTCCCGGAGAATTTTCCTGGCATAAAGAATTTCTTATTCCTTCAAATGCAAGCATAATTAAGTTTGAAAACAAGCCTTACAACTGTACAAAAACCATAAGTGGAAAAAGAGGCTATGGTGCAGATTATTCCTTTACATTCCAGATTTCGCTTTCTTATCTGCCAGAGATTATTACAGAGCTTTTACAGGAAAATAAGATATCAAATCAGGAAGATCTGGATCAGTATCTTGACGGGGTAGCGGCTTATCTTGCACAGCGTTCCGCAGATTTTTATCTTTCACGCTTTTTGCAGAACCAGGCCTTTATGCCCGAAAGCATTACCATTACCGAGCTTACAAGTTCTATTGCACTTTATAAGGAATATCCGGAATTTGATATAAATGTTCTGGCCCTTACAGATTATAAATTTACTTATTCCGACAGCACTTATAATGCATCTGCTGAACCAACTGGAGACTGATATGAATATCTGGATTGTAAGTATGGAATGTGCCGGAATTGCAGAAGCCGGCGGTGTAAAAAATGTTTCCTTTTCTTTATGCAAGGAGCTTGCGCTGCTTAAGCATAAGGTAACGCTTTTTATTCCAATTTACAAATGCACTTCGTTCAGTTTGATAAAGGATGTTAAAGAACTTTCGGATAAGAGTGTTCAGATTAATCATTGTGGAAAATCAGAAACAGTTACCTACAGTACCGCTGTCTGCACACAGGGAAATTTTGATGTAGTCTTTATAAATCATCCTTCCTTTGCAGAAAAAGAGGGTGTTTACACATATACCGCCGGTGAACAGGAAAGAAACCCTGATTTTGTAAAGGGCTTTGGTCACAAAGATACTCTTTTTATGGATTCACTTTTTGCAAAAGCCGTAAATGCATATTCTTCCTGCTGTACAGACTATCCGGATGTAATTCACTGTCAGGACGCTTCTACAGCTTTGGTTCCATGTTTTACAATAAAAAATCCGGCCTTTGAAAAAACAGCTACCGTCGTAACAATTCATAATGCGGGACCTGCTTATCATCATAATTTTTCCAGTATTGGAGAAGCAGCCTGGTATACAGGACTTTCCGAGCCGGAGCTTGCAGGTGCATTAAACGATTTTAAGGTAGAACCATTTCTTCTTGCAGCCAACGCGGGTGCGCACATAACAACAGTTTCTGAATATTATGCAAAAGAGCTCATAGATCCTTTTAATATTGACGTAACAGAAGGGCTTTCTCCAATTTTCTTTAAGCGCTACACAAACATAAAGGGAATTACCAACGGAATAGATTACGACCGCTATAATCCCGCAGATAAAAATGAGTCGCTTTTGCCTTTTGAATTTAACCCCGAAACAGGAGATCTGGAAGGAAAATTCAAATGCCGTGACTACTGTGTAGAAGAAGTTCAATATACTCAGATTCCGGGTGTCAAAACCTATGGTTGTATAAATGTCCGCCCAAAGGATAAGGATAATCAGATTTTTATAACCTACCACGGACGCATTACAAACCAGAAGGGAATCTCAGTTCTTATAAACGCAATTCCTGCAATCTTAAACAACTACGAAACTGTAAAATTTATAATTGCAGGGCAGGGAGAAGTAAAGCTCGAACAGCAGCTGATTGAACTTTCCCAGCGCTTTAACGGCAAGGTAATTTTCTTAAACGGCTACAACCGCGAAAGTGCCCGCCTTGTAAATGCAATAGGAGACTTTATAGTTCTTCCAAGTAATTTTGAACCCTGCGGCCTCGAAGATTTTATCTCCCAGATTTACGGAACCCTCCCTGTAGCCAATGCCACCGGCGGCCTCAACAAAATCCTGGATTACGAAACCGGCTTCCTCTACCACAACAACTCCAGCGAAAACCTGATCGCCAAACTAAGCGAAGTAATCTCAATCAAAATCTACAAGCCGGACCTCATAGCCGAAATGATCCAAAAAGCCGCCACCCACGTCCATTCCAAGTACCTCTGGTCCAGTGTTATCAAAAATGAATATATACCGTTCTTTGAAAGTATACTCAAAGATTAAACTGAAAATCCTGGCACGGAGTAGAAAATACGTTCGGACAGGTTTCTTCAGCTGGCCGAATGTATTTTCTACGGGAGTGACAGGATTTTTAATAAAATACCCTTCATATACTTGACTAAACCGTATATATTCATTATTGTATAACAACATTTGCTGCTTTAGCTCAGCTGGTAGAGCACGTGATTTGTAATCTCGGGGTCGTGGGTCCAAATCCTACAAGCAGCTTTCTGGGGAGTTCGCATAGCGGCAATTGCAAGGGACTGTAAATCCCTCGGCTCAC
>JAFYDO010000148.1 GCA_017544745.1 Treponema sp.
GACCCGGTAAGTGCAGCTAAGATTCACCCAAACGACGCCTACCGCATCTGCCGTGCCCTGGAAGTATATTATCTTAGCGGAAAAACCCGCAGTGCTTTTGCAATTGAACCGGCTCTCCGCCCGCAATATGATTTTACCTTTATAGTTCTGCAGCCTCCGCGAGACCTTTTATACCATCGCATAGAAGAGCGTGTAAACCAGATGATAGAGCAGGGCATTGAGCAGGAGGTTCAATCTCTTATAGCCGCCGGCTACACCAAAGACTCCCCGGGACTGAAGGCCATAGGCTACCACGAATGGTTTGAATATGACAACAAAGAACAGATATGTAAAGCCATAACCCACAACACCCGCAAATACGCCAAAAAACAATACACCTACATCCGCGACATCCCGGGAAGTATTGTTATTCCATATAAAACTTCTTTTGATGATCTTTTTAAAGTAATAGATATTATAAAGAAAAAATATTTCTAAAGGAAAAAATCTGAAGCGGAAGTATATCTGTTTCCTGATGCATTCCTATTGACTAATAACCCTTTTTTTGTCATAATATCAATACTTTATAAAGTAGGAGTGCCATCGTGCCTTGTGGTAAGAAAAGAAAGCGCCAGAAGATGGCGACACATAAGCGTAAGAAGATGCTTAGAAGAAATCGACATAAGAGCAAGTAGTTTTTTTGTCGACAGCTTGTGTTTCAGATAAGGGGTTTTGTCTTTTTTGACATCCCCTTTTTTTTTATTATGTTAGAAAATATTCATTCGCCATCTGATATAAAAGACCTTTCTCAAACCCAGCTAAAAGAGCTTGCTCAAGAAATCCGTCAAAAAATCATAGCAACAGTAGGCCACAATGGCGGTCATCTTGCAAGTAATCTTGGAGTAGTGGAGCTAACCCTTGCTCTGCACCGGGTTTTTGATTCTCCAAACGATGCAATTATTTTTGATGTAAGCCACCAGTGTTATGCGCACAAGCTTTTGACCGGACGTTACCGTGAGTTTGAAACCCTACGCCAAAAGGATGGTCTTAGCGGCTTTACAAATATTGACGAAAGTGACCACGACTTTTTTACAAGCGGGCACAGTTCAACTTCTATAAGTGCGGCTCTTGGACTTTTGACCTCCTGGAATCTTGAAAAAAAAGACGGAAAGGTTATTGCAGTTTTGGGAGACGGAGCGCTCACCGGCGGCATGGCTTTTGAAGGACTTTCCAACGCAGGCCAGATGCGCAAAAATCTTATTGTAATCCTTAATGATAACCAGATGTCCATTGACCATAATACGGGTGCAGTTTCGCGTTATCTTAGCCGTCTTACAATGTCCCACGGATATCAGTCGTTCCGTTACCGTGTAGATAAGGTTGTAGAACGCATGGTAGAAAAAATGCCGAGCTTTGGTCGTCCTATTGATAAGTTTATATTCCGTTTTAAGCGGTCTCTCAAGGGACTTCTCCTTGCAAACAATCTTTTTACAGACCTTGGTTTTGAATATGTTGGCCCGTTAAACGGTCACAACGAAAAAGCTCTGGAAAATGTTTTGCGCAAGGTTCGTAATCTTTCGCGACCGGTTGTAGTTCACGTTGTTACAAAAAAGGGCAAGGGCTATGAACCTGCAGAAACTACACCTGAAAATTTCCACGGAGTTGGTCCATTCAATGTAGAAGACGGAACCTTTGAAACCGCAGCAGATGCCAATGACACGCTTACCTTTACTCAAGCATTCAGCAACATCATCGTAGACGCAGCCTCTAAAGATAATAAAATTACCGCTATTACCGCAGCCATGGCTCAGGGAACAGGTCTTACAGAATTCAGCAAAAAATACCGCGAACGCTTTTTTGATGTTGGTATTGCCGAAGAGCACGCTGTTACCTTTGCAGGTGGTCAGGCAAGAGGCGGGCTTGTTCCTGTAGTCTGCATTTATTCAACCTTTATTCAGCGCGCAGTAGACCAGATGATTCATGATGTAACGCTGCAAAAAGCTCACTGCGTTTTTGTTCTGGATAGAGCAGGAGTAGTTCCTGGAGACGGAGTTACACATCAGGGATTATTTGATATAGCGCTGTTCCGACCGGTTCCTGGTATAAAGATTATGAGTCCGGTAAGTGCCGCAGACTTAAAGGTTTGTTTTGATTACGCACTCGTTACTGATGGTGCTGTTGTAATCAGAATACCAAAAGCTGTCTGTCCTGCAGAGCTCCCGGAATTTTCACAGAAGGTTCACGAAGGAAAAGGAATCCTTCTCCAAAGCGAAGGTAAAGCACAGCGAAATAAATATCTTATTGTAACAACAGGAAGCCTGTACAGTGAAGTAAGTGTCGCATTAAAAGACAGCGCTGTGGGTAAACTTAAAACCGACATTTACATTCTTCGTTTTATTAAGCCGTTTAACGAAGAATATTTTATAGATCTTGCAAGCCAGTATAAAGGAGTTTTGTTTGTAGAAGACGGTGTAGTTACCGGCGGCATAAGTGAACATCTTTGCGGTGTACTTGCCACTCACAAATACCTTCACACAAAGTTACTTGCTTTTGAGGACAAATTTTATTCACATGCTACACGCGCTCAGATTCTGGATGAAGCAGGTCTTTCTCCTGCAAAAATTGCCCAGACTTTAAAGGAGCTTGCAAATGCTTGAAATGACTTTTGGCCGTAAACGTATAAGTACAGAACGTCCTGCTTTTGTAATGGGTATTGTAAATGCAACCCCCGATTCATTTTACGAAAATAGCCGCGGCGACTTTGACCTTGCCATGAAGCTCGTAGAAGACGGAGCAGATATCATAGACATTGGTGGAGAATCTACACGCCCGGGCTTTACTCCTGTAGACGAACAGGAAGAACTTGACCGTGTAATTCCATTGATAGAAAAGCTTCGTAAAAATACAGATGTCGTGCTTTCTATAGATACAACCAAACCCGCAGTAATTACCGAGGCTTTGGAAAGCGGGGTAGATATAATAAACAACGTTCTTTCCTTTGATAACGACGATTCAACTCTTCAAACGATAGCAGACGCAGATGCAAGTGTAATTCTTATGCATCACGAAGGCGAAGGAATTGACGGAATCTGCAGTTATCTTAAGAAAAAAGCAGAATTGTGCGAGAAAAAGGGTATTTCTCACAGCAAACTTATCCTTGATCCAGGCATTGGCTTTGGCAAAAGCTTTGAGCAGAATGTGGAAGCAATTAAGTATACAGACCGCTTATGTACACTTGGATACCCTGTTTTAATGGCTTTGTCGCGCAAATCAAGCATAGGAATGATGACAGGCCGCCCGGTTGAACAGCGCCTTAGCGGAACCCTTGCAGCCGACATTATTTCCGTCCAAAAAGGTGCAAAAATTATCCGCGTTCACGACGTTTTAGATGCAATTGACACGTTAAATGTAATGAAATTTTTTGAATAGTGTGTTATAATAGTGTATTGTCATTGCGAGCCCGAAGGGCATGGCAATCCACGTATTAAAATGGAAATATTCAATAAACTTTTATACATTTACGATTTTATCCGCCCTGTATTAGATATTGCTGTTCTTACCTTCCTTTTGTATAAAGCCTACGACTTTATGACAAAATCCAACAGTATTCAGCTTTTTAAATCGGGTATAATTGTACTTATTGCTTATGGTATTGCAGAACTTTTAAGATTAAATACAATTCTCTGGCTTTTACGCATTCTTGCTCCGGGACTTGTTATTGCTTTTGCCGTAATTTTTCAGCCAGAAATCCGCAAGCTTTTCTTAAAAATTGGACAGAGCAAATGGTTTGCTTTTGGTTCACGTTCAAAACATACTTATGTAGATGCAGTTCTTACTGCTGCAGAAATGCTTTCTAAAGAACGCCGCGGTATGCTTGCAGTATTTTTGCGCCACACCAAGCTCGATAACTTTATGCAGTCTGGAACAAGGCTCAATGCAGATCTGTCTTCGAGCCTTCTTGTAACAATTTTTGGTAAGGATACTCCGCTTCATGATGGTGCCTGTTTTATTCAGGGTGGCAAATTACTTGCTGCCGGCTGTTTCCTTCCACTTAGCGAAGATTACAATATCAAAAAGACCTTTGGTACACGACACCGTGCCGCTCTTGGACTTTCAGAAGCTTCGGACGCAGTAGTACTTGTTGTTTCAGAAGAGACCGGAGCCATAAGCCTTGCCTACGATTCAAAATTAAATTACGACCTTAATATGAACGAACTTACAAAGATTCTTGAAAAGCTTCTTGAATTACCGCCAGATGCCAAAAATATAGAGGATACAATCGATGAAAGCAAACCAATTATTTAATAAGATTCTCTATAAATGGCCGGTAAAGGTTATCTGTCTCATAATTGCAATCTGTCTGTACCTGTTTCATCAGGCAAGTCTTACAGAAAAGCGTTCGTTTGTAATTCCTCTGACTCTTATAGAAGACGGAGAAGTAATTCACAACGGAGATTATACTTCTACTGTTACCGTTACAATAAGAGCAAATACAGAACAGATTTCCACAATCAATACAAAACAGTTGAATGCTTATGTAAACTTAAACGGCATTTCTAAAAAGGGCGAATATAATCTTCCGGTAAAGGTTAAAGTTGCAGACGAAATAATGGCCTTTGATCCTTTTGAAATTAAAGTAAAACCGGAATCAATAAAGGTTCAGGTAGAAAGCAAGGATGTTAAATACGTTTTGATTGAACCTATGATTACCGGAGAGCCTGCACATGGTTATGAGGTAACTTCCTATAGTGTAAATCCATCGGTTGCCGAAATTACAGGCCCTCAGACCATGATAGAAAATACCAAAAAGATTTACACCGAAAAAATTGATATTACCGACATGGCAAAAAAAGAAGTCTTTGAAGCAGAGTTCCGTCCGCTCAATAAGCTTTTGACAATCAACGAAAAAAGTCCTGTAGAAGTTACTGTTGTAATTGAGCCTATGAAAATGGAAAGACTTTACGAAGATATTGAGATTGCTGTAAACGGACTGAGTGATTCTCTTTATCTTGAAGATGAAACTCCTGTAGTTTCGTTTATTCTTGAAGGAACTGTGCCGGTCCTGGAAAATTACGAACCTGGAAAACGTTTTGTAACTGCAGATTTTTCAAAAATAACAGAGGAAGGAGAATACGAGATTCCGCTTAAATATAATGTTCCATCTTACCTTGTTCTTAAGGATGATGCACCTCAAAGTTTGTCATTTAAACTTAGCAGACATCCGGAAGAAGCCACAGAGAGTGAGGCAGAGGTAACTGAATGATTTGCGGGATTGGAGTTGATATGACAACAGTGGACAGGTTTGCCTCGTGGATAGACAAGCCTGAACTTATAGACAGGTTTTTTCACAGTGAGGAAAAATGCTGTGATAAAAGCACCGGCTATATGAAGGAACACTATGCGGCTCGTTTTGCTGCAAAAGAAGCCTTTGGAAAAGCCCTTGGAACCGGAATTACCGGCTTTAAGCTTTGCGACCTGTATATAAAAAATGATGAAAAGGGAAAACCGGAATTAATAGTAACCGGTTCTGCCCAAAAAAAGTTAGAGGAAATATATGGCGACTGCAAAATCTTTGTTTCTTTGAGTCATGAAAAAAACAATGCTGTTGCAGTTGTAATTATAGAAAAGTAGAGAGGTATAATATGGCATATTCATCTTCCAAAAGTAAAAGTGCAGCTCCAGAAAAAAAAGCATCTATTTCTTACTGGTCTAAAGATAAATGTAATTGTCCGGTTTGTAAAAAGGCCTTTGACCGCGAAATTATGCGAAGCGGTAATGGACGTATGAATGCCGGTAACCTTAGTGATGAGCTTCACCGTGACTATATTCCTTCTGCCAAATACGGAAAAGTATATCCTCTTATTTACGAAGTAGGCTGCTGTCCAAACTGTTATGCCGCCTTTTTGTGGAGCGACTTTACCACAATTAAAAATCAGGAAACAGCAGACCGCATTTATGACAACTACGAAAAACGAAAGAAAGCTACCGAAGTAATTTTCCCATATTTTAATTTGAAAAAAGAACGCACTCTTTATGATGGCGCTGCAATGTATTATATGGCTTTGCAGACCTATGATGTTTGTGATGTAGATATGCTGCCAACTTTAAAAAAGGCAATTATCTGTCTGCGTCTTGCATGGCTTTGTAAAGAAATTGATGATGCCTGTGCAGATCATAATTATGATTATGTTTCTCAGGTTTTTTATAGAAAGGCTTTATTCTTTTACCAGCAGGCCTTGCAGAACGAACAGGCCCGCACCGAAAAATGTTCTACCTTAAATAACTTTGGTCCAGATATGGATAAAAACTATGGCTGGGATGGAGTTGTATATCTTACCGGTCTGCTTGAATTTAAATACGGTCAGCAGGAAGATATCCAGCTGCGTCTTAAAAAGCTTAGCGAAGCAAAAACTTCTATTGCACGTATCTTTGGTCTTGGTAAATCTTCTAAAAACAAGCCTGGTCCACTTTTGGAACATGCGCGTAC
>JAFYDO010000149.1 GCA_017544745.1 Treponema sp.
CCCTTTTCGGTTGGAGTTTTAAAAACCCAGGCTGGAAAATCATTTTGCGTTAATAAGACAGCAAAGTTTTTTGCATTATCCGGATTTTTAAATGATGAAAGACAGACATACCATTCCTGAGAAAACAAACAGTTAACAAAAAGCAGAAAAAGACATGAAAAAATAAATATACGTTTTGACTTCATAACTACTCCAGTTAATAATTATAAAGCCAAAAGTTCAGAATCGCAAATTTTAAGGATGACGCCGGCCGCCCGCACTATTTCATAAAATAAGTCTTTATCGGAGGGAATCCGTTGAACGCTACCGACGCATAGGTAGAAGTATAAGCACCTGTACTAAGCCAGTAGAGCTTGTCTCCTTCCTTGAGAGAAACCGGCAGCTTGTATTTTGCATCCTCGTACATAATGTCCATACTGTCACAGGTTGGGCCCGCAATAATTACAATGCCTTCTTTTTCGCCAGGAGCGTCACGGCTTGTAACAACAGGGTATTTGATTGATTCATCAAGAGTTTCTATAAGACCGTTGAACTTGCCGGCATCTACATAAACCCAGCGAGCCAATGCAGTATTGTTTTTGCGGGAAGTAAGAATTACTTCCGAAGTCAAAATACCGCTGTCTCCAACAAGGGAGCGTCCAGGTTCAAGAATAATTTCCGGGATATCTTCTCCAAAATCTTCTTCAATATAGCGGGTAATTTCCGAAGCATATTCAGAAAGTGTGTTTGTTGGTTCAACATAGCTTGCAGGAAAACCACCACCCATATTAATCATGGAAAGACGGATTCCCTCTTCTTCTTCAAGCGATGTAAAAAGATATTTTACCTTGGCAATGGCGTCGTTCCACTGACCAATATCGCGCTGCTGGCTTCCTACGTGAAAGCTTATTCCATAAGGAGTAAGTCCAAGGTCGCGCGCAAGCACAAGCAGATCATAAGCCATGTCCGGGTGGCATCCAAACTTGCGCGAAAGAGGCCAGTCTGCACTTACAGAATTTTCTACCAGGATGCGCACATAAATGCGGCTGCCCGGTGCGTTTTCTGCAATTGCTTTAAGGTCGTCCTTGCTGTCGGTAGCAAACATGCGCACACCCTTATCGTAAAAATATTTTATATCACGTGCTTTTTTGATTGTGTTGCCATAAGAAAGACGCTCCGGCTCTACATTAAATTTGGAAATAATGTCCAGCTCGTAGCGCGAAGCAATATCAAAGCAGGAGCCCATTTCGGCAAGCATTTCTAGAACAGGTTCGCCCGGATTAGCCTTCATTGCATAGTAAATGCGGGCATACGGAAATGAATCTCTAAGTCTTATGTAGTTCTGTTTGATTGTATTAAGATTGATTACAACATTTGGTGTTTCCAAATCTTTAGAGAAGTCCAAAAAGCGCTGCCAGTCTTTGTCGCTGACGTAGTCCTGTCGATTAAACATAAATTCTACAAAGCTCCTACTTTTTTTAATGTTGGCTGAATAATAAATATTTTTTATTTATTTATCAAGTCCTTTACTACCTCTGATGCAATTATCAAACCTGCGGCCGAAGGAACAAAGGCACAGCTTGCGGGAACCTCTGTTTTTAATACAGGCTTTTCCTTTGAATATACAACCTTTACATCTGTAAATCCGCGCTTTTTACATTCCTGCCTCATCACTCTGGCAAGCGGACATACACTTGTTTTGGAAATGTCTGCAACTTCAAAAGCAGCAGGGTCCAGTTTGTTTCCCGCACCCATACTGCAGATAATTGGCGTTCCGCATTTTTTTGCCTGTTCAATAAGGGCAAGTTTTGCTGTCACCGTATCTACTGCATCAACAACATAATCATACTGCGAAAAATCAAACTCATCCTTTGTCTGCGGTAAATAAAAGCATTCCCAGGTACGTACGCAAGCCGCAGGATTTATATCCAGAATGCGCTCCTTCATAACCTCTACCTTAAGTCGCCCGATTGTAGAATGAAGTGCAACTATCTGCCGGTTAAGATTTGTAATGGAAACAGTATCCTTATCAATTAAATCAAGATTAGAAATTCCACTGCGGGCAAGGGCTTCGGCAACATAACCGCCAACTCCGCCGATGCCAAACACTGCAACATGCGCAGCCTTGAGCTTATTCAGGGCCTCCTCTCCTACCAGCATCTGTAATCTTGAAAATTCATTGTCCATAACCCCATATTACCCTAAAAAAATAATGTTTTACAATATTTAATTTTTAGAATAAAATATAAGGATATGGAGTTTCGGACAAGGTTTATCACCGATGAGGACAAAGAAAAGATCAGACTCGCTGTACAGCTTCACACTCCCATCGAAGTAATGTCATATACACTACCCAGGGAAAAGGAAACTTATATCCAGGAGGTTTTGCTGTATTTTCTGCAGGCAAGCCACCAGGAGCACATGATTGATAACCTTGTTTTTTGTCTGGGCGAACTTCTTACCAACGCAAAAAAAGCCAATACAAAGCGCATCTATTTTAAGGAACAGAATCTGGACATCAACAGCGATATGGATTACCACCAGGGTATGATTTCCTTTAAGGAAGACATGCTCAATAATCTGGCACATTATCTTAAGCTCCAGAAGCAGGCCGGCTTATATGTAAAATTCCGTATACAGCTTTATGACGAAGGACTCAAGATTGAAATTATAAACAATTCTGTTCTTACTGTTTTTGAAAAAAAGCGTATAAACGAAAAACTTAAGGTTGCAAAAAAATACGAAGATCCTTCGCAGGTAATTGCGCGGGTTATAGATCAGACCGAAGGTGCGGGTCTTGGTATTATCATTATGGTTCTTATGCTGCAGAAAATAGGTCTTTCCAAGGACAATTTTAAGATTTTTTCTACAGATACCGAAACCATTACCCAGATGATTCTGCCGCTTAATGCACAGATAAACAAACAGATGGATACCCTGTACGCAGAGTTTACAGAAAACCTTAATGCAATTCCTGTGTTTGAAGAAAACCTAAACGAATTCCTTAAGCTTGCTCAGGATCCAAAAACAAAGGATAACGAACTCATAGACTATATTTCAAAGGATGTTTTTCTGGCTACAGTTGTACTCAAAAATTCTGCAGCCACCGGAAACGCCTGTTCAAAAATATCCCAGGCCTACAAAAGTCTTGGACGCCAGGCAGTTGTCCAGCTCTTTTCTAAAGAAGCCCAGGACTCCTCTGTGGCAATCCGGCTCATAAAAAAGCAGGACCGTTCTTCAAGCTTCTGGCAGCATGAATACGATGTTGCGTTTTATGCTTACAATCTGGCAAAAAACTTTATCCATCTTCAATATGATCTGGAAGAGGTTTATGCCTGTGCCCTTTTGCATGATATTGAATGCCTTTTGCTTGAGGTTGCAACCGATGAACAAAAGCAGTCTGTTAAAAAAATTGCAGATACAATAGAAAACGGCGAACAGCTGTATGATTTGTTCCTTAAGGATTTTGGTCATAACCGCGGCTGTTATATGCTTGCTCAAAAATGGGGTCTCCCGGAAAAGGTTGCCCAGGTTATAAGCTATCACAACAAGCCCGAAACCGCCCCTGAAGAAATAAAGGATATTGTTTACGTGGTTTATCTGGCAGATATCCTGCAGTATTACCAGAAGGGCGAGGCCGAATTCTACCAGCTTAATAAAACTGTACTTGATTACTTTAAGATAGATTCCAAAAAATCACTGGATTATATTTGTAAGACTCTCCACCCACTTTTGCATTAAGATTCCAAAAGCAACACCCACATTAAGCGACGCCTTAAGTCCCTTCATAGGAATTGTTACACGTCCGTAGTCTGCTCTCTGCAGGGCCTGGGGACTTACGCCAAGCTCTTCTGAACCAATTATACAGATCCCCTGCTTTGGAAAAACAAAATCGTTTATGTCTGTGCCGCCTGTTTCAAGGGCAAAAACCGGTACATCCTTTGGAAGCTCGTCCAGGGAAACACGCTCGTAGCCCATAGTTTCTATACAGCCCATACCGCTGCGTACTGCA
>JAFYDO010000150.1 GCA_017544745.1 Treponema sp.
CGGACCATGGCTGCTTCTGCACTTTCGCCGCCATCTACAAAGCCGCCGGGGAGACATAAAAAGCCTTTGCGCGGATCTTTGGCACGGACTTCGAACAGGACATTGTGCTGGTCATCATAAAGAACAATTCCAACTGCAGCTGCAATATTGCAGTAAAGGTCAAAACCGCAGTCGGAGCACAACCATTTTCTGTTGTTGCGCCACTGTATATTTTTGCTGCCGCACATTGGGCACATGTTAAAATCATTTTTCATTAAAGCACCTCATAACAATTGCGTCTGCAAGCTTTTCTGATCTGCGTACGGTTCTTATTACAAGCGGAACAATGAGAGGAACTACAGCTTTAATTCTACCAAGCTTGCGTTTTACCTTGCCAAGTCCTCCGCGGATAATCTGTGTTTTTATAATATCAGCCGCTTCATCTACAAGCAAAGGAATAAAACGGAAAATAACTTCGAGAATCAAAATAAGATTTTTAGAAGGAATAATTTTTTTGAGGCCGTCTATTAAATCGTATTCGGTTGTAGAAATAAAAAACGCGCTTATGCAGGAAAGAGCTGCGTAGGTTCGTAAAATTGAATTAAGACAGAACAGGAGTTTGGACGGTGTAATTGTAAAAAAGCGCCAGGTGGTATAACAAACTTCGCCAGGGTGAACCGGTCCAAAAATAATCTGAAAAACTGCAAAAAAGCACAGGAACGGTAAAATATGCAGGGAAGTTTTTAGCAGGCGTCCAAGACGGAACTTTGCAAACATACAGTACACAATGCTAACCGCAAGCATAATGCTGCACGGAATTACAGAACGGAACATAAGCGAAAGCGTAAACAGCACCAGGAACAAAAGTATGCGCAGTCCTGCAGGAAGCTTTTCTAAAGGACACTTATTTTTCCAGCCGGAGCCAGACAGACTTCTTGCAGTGTTACGCAGAGAGTCGAGCATTCTGGAAGACGGGTATGGGGACAATGGTGTATGCGGCCCTTCGTGCGGTTCCTGAGCTTGTCGAAGGACAGGGCCCCCACTCTGTTGATGTGGTTCCTGAGCTTGTCGAAGGACCGCGGCGGAATCTCCAACAACAACTCCGTCCTGGAGCTTTATTTCGCGGTCGGCAAAATCGGCTTCGGCGGCATGGTGTGTTGTAAAAAGAACGGTTTTTCCTTCGTCGGCAAGTGAACGGAGCATGTGCATAATTTTGTTGCGCGACTCTCCGTCAAGGCCAGCCGTAGGTTCATCAAAAAACAGAACGTTACGTTTCATTGCAAGAATACCTGCAATTGCAAGACGGCGCTGCTCTCCTCCACTCAAGCCCGCAGACTGTCGCTCTGCATACTGTGCAAACGGAATTCCTGCCATATCCATTGATTTTTTTACAAGCTCTACAAGTTCTTTCCCCTTAACACCGTTATTCTTTGGCGCAAAAGCAACATCATCGGCAGCAAAAGCTTCGAACAAAGCAGCTGCACAGTTTTGCTGGGCCAGAGCCGGATATTCCGAACAATAAATCTGCCCGCCGGATGGAGTCAAAAGCCCCGCACCCAGTTCCAATAATGTAGATTTACCCGTCCCCGAAGCGCCGGTCAGAGCAGTAAGGCTTCCTTCATAAAGAGAAAAAGAAACCTTGTTTATAACTTCCTTTTCTGTTTTAGAATCGTAGCAAAAGCTTATATCATTAAAAGCAAAGGTTGCAGCTGCTGTACCGTCACTCAGTTTTTTTTCAAAAGCAGAACGGTCGCGCTTACTAAGAGGAACTCCTGTAACTCGCTGAACAAAAGGAGGTCTTTCCAGAAAATCGGCAGCGCTTCCTTCATAAAAAAGGCGACCATTGTCCAGCCCAATTACTTTTTGAGCCTTGGAAACTGCTTCTATATCATGAGTAATATGAATGATTGTTGTACCCTGCTTGTTCAAAGCCTCCAGCAACTCAAATATATTCTGGCGCGATTCCAGATCCAGCATTGCAACTGCTTCGTCCAGAATAAGGATATCGGGCTGGATAGCAAGCATACCCGCTACTGCAAGCTTTTGTGTCTGTCCAAGCGAAAGAAGATTGGAAAGACTTTCTGCCTTGTCCAAAAGCTCGGTCATAGAAAGGCACTCAATTGTGCGCATCTCAACTTCGTCATTTTTAAGATGAAGGTTTTGCGGACCAAAAGCAGTATCTCTGTAAACCTTACTGCTTATAATCTGATCTTTTGGGGATTGAAAAACAAGGCCTATTCGTTTGCCCGGCTCCACTTCAATGCTTCCTTCCTGAATATCAAGAAGTCCGCAGATAAGACGGCACAACGTACTTTTACCGCTGCCGTTTGCACCTACTATTGCAGTATAGGAGCCAGATTCAATATAAAAAGAAATACCATCCAGGGCGGCATTGCCATCCTGGATAGAATATGAGTAAGATAGGTTTTGTATCTTGATTATTTCTTTAGTTTCCCTCAGGGAATTTGAGTGTAACATCTACAGATCCAGTCTGAGGAGTACTAGAACCTGGAGTAGCACCACCACCTGCGCCTGCACCAACAGTAGCAGCAGTAGCACCACTAGCCTGGCCGTCCTTGTCCGAAGCAGTACTTACTACAGTCTTTGCTTTACCAGCCTTTTTCTTTGCTTCATCAAATGGATCAGAGGTTTCACCATCCTTATTGATTGTAGAAGACTGTCCGGCACCTACAACCTTTGCACCCTTAGGAGCGTTGTCGGTAATTTCGTCTGCAGGAGTTGTTGCATCTGCAGGTCCCTGGTCTTCTGAACCACCCTCTTCATCACCTTCTTCAGAATCATCTTCTGTTGCAGGTGTAAGAGGAACATAATCGTCAATATCATAGTAAACAATAGCACCGGAATAAACTTCTGCAGTTCCATCTGAATAAACGGCAAAGTCTGTACCACGAACCGACGCAACTCCAACAGAAGTGCGGGCTTCGTATTCAATTTTCTTACCGCTTGTATGTGTTACCTTGGAACGAACAGCACCTGTGTCTACCTTAAGACTTACAGTTTCCTTTGTGCTTGAAGAACGAAGAGTTTCCAGAGTTACGCGTGAAAGAGCAGGAACTGCCATTACAGAACCATTATAATTCAAGCGGGCTTCTGACTGAAAACCTGTACTTACTGTTTCGCTTTCTTTTACTTCGTCGCCAACCTTGAGTGCAACCCAGGTGTCTCCGCGACTAACTTCTACCTTACCTTTAACGTAAGTAACTTTAGCACTTGCAGCAAATGCCGAACCACATGTAAGTGCTGCTAAAACTGCAGCGAGCAACAATTTAGAAATAATTCTTTTCATAAAAATCACCTCCATTATAAGTCATGCATTAGAATGCAAGAGCAATATTCAAATTAGCAGTGTAGTTATTCTGTTTTGCAGGAGTTGTATCAATTACAGCAGTAACATTTAAACCAACCTGCAGATCAGAGAAAATATTGTATACAAAGCCGGCACTAACATCTGCACCAGCGCCTGCATACTTTGCTTTTTCTGTATCGTATGCAATCTTGTATTTTGCACCAAGGTCAAAACACATTACATCGGTACCGTAAGTAAAGCCTACCTTTGGAGCAATCTTACCGCTAACTTCTGCGCTCTTTGCAGAAGCCGAAGTATAAGCAGCAAGCTTACCCTGATTAGCAGAACCAAAATCAATTCCTGCATTAATTGCAATTTCATCTGCAGGGAAGATATAAATTGTAAGGCCTGTGTAGTTCATAAAGTTCTTGAACTTAGCAGAACCAAAAGAACTTGCAAAATTGTAATAAACACTGTTTGTAATTGGACCAGCAAGAGCTATGTTTGCATAGAACATATTGCTCTTGTTTGCACCGCAGTCCAAAAGGGCATAACCCTGGAGTGTAAGATTCTGATTGAGGAACAAAGAAGGAAGCTCAACTGTAAGACCAATTGGAGCAAAGGCATAAGCCAGGTTATAAACCTTGTTCTGTTTTTCTGGAGCAACTGCCATGGCAACATTAAGGCCATTTAGGAGTCCTGTGTAACCGGCATACAAACCAAGCTTTACAGAATCCAAAGCATATACTGCAGAAAAACCGTCGCTTGTCTGGGCAATAACAGCACCAGTTGCATCTGCTACAGAAAAGCGTCCTGCGTTGATTGTAAGAAGTCCGCTTCCTGCGTTGATTTTTCCATCAAGCTTAAAAAGTGTAAGGTCTACGATGTTTACAAACTCTTTTGCATCTTTATTTGCAGTAAAATTGTATTTGTAAAGACCTTCTCCTGTGAGCTTAAACTTTGAGTCTCCAAGAGGAGCCTTGAACCACAGTGAAAGTGCATTAGACTGCTTAAAGGTAATTGCTTTAAAATCAGGAGTTGTAATTCCTGTATCATCTTTAAGAACTCCGCCCCATTCAAAAGCAGTAAGTGGAGCAGAAAGAATTAAAAGTGCTGTACAAATTGAAATAATATGCTTTTTCATTTTGATTCTCCTACTCTACATCCATACTCATGCATTCATCATCGCCACCGTACTTAACCATACAGGTAGTAAGAATGCTCAAGGCTTCGCGACCGCTTACAAAAGAGTTAGGGTCTGCGGATTCTGGGATAACACCATCTGTCTTTAATTTCTTAAAAGCATAGCGTGGAGAACCTTTGGTAAGCTTGTAAAAAAGACCACCATTTACATTAGGCCACATCTGGAGGTAAATAAATGCAAGATTCTGCATATATACTTCCTGATTTGCGGCAACCAGTTCGGGCAGCTGTCCCTGTGAATACAAAACACTTATAGCATCATCATAACCCTGATCTTCGGTTATAAGATTCTGATGAATTGCTGAAAGATAGCAAACCTGTCCGTATGTAACCTCATCCGAATTAAGGATGTTGGTAACTTCCTGAGCTGACTGAGCAAAAGCCAGAGCCCCTGTAAGCAAAACAAATAATATAGATAAAACCTTTCTCATAAAGAATATTTTACAACACAAAGGGATAATTGTCTATAAAGATTTACGGATAAAAAAAGCCTGAGGGCGGAGTGAGTCCTCAGGCTTTTTTCTTATATATGCCTATTATTAGTACATTCCGCCCATATCAGGAGCCGGTGCTGCCGGTGCCTTTGGTTCCGGAATGTCTGTAATTGCACATTCGGTTGTAAGGAGGGTTCCTGCAACAGATGCAGCATTCTTCAAAGCAGAACATGTTACCTTTGCAGGGTCAATAATTCCGGCTTCAAGCATGTTTACCCACTTATCAAGGCGTGCATCGTAACCAATGCCCTTCTTTTCGTTCTTGGCACGTTCTGCAATTACGCTTCCGTCAAGACCAGCATTTTCTGCAATCTGGCGGATTGGTTCTTCAAGTGCACGGCGTACAATCTTGTAACCAACCTTTTCGTCTTCGCTAAGATCTTCCGGAATATTAGCAAGGGCCTTGGCAGCCTCGATCAAAGCCATACCACCACCGCTTACAATACCTTCTTCCAAAGCTGCGCGGGTAGCGGCAATTGTATCTTCTACGCGGAACTTCTTTTCCTTCATTTCTGTCTCTGTATTTGCACCAACGCTAATTACAGCAACTCCACCTGCAAGCTTTGCAAGGCGCTTCTGAAGCTGTTCCTTGTCGTAAGTAGAAGTAGATTTTTCGATTGCATTCTTGATTTCTGCAACACGGTCTTTGATAGCCTTTGATGAACCGGCACCGCCAACGATTGTTGTATTGTCCTTGTCAATCTTGATTGATTTTGCTTTACCAAGAACTTCTGTTCCGCAAGTTTCGAGCTTAAGACCAACTTCTTCGCTTACTACAGTACCACCAGTCAAAATTGCGATATCCTGAAGCATATCCTTGCGGCGATCACCAAAACCAGGAGCTTTAACGGCACAAACACGGATTGTACCGCGGATTGTGTTCAAAACGAGTGTTGTAAGGGCTTCGCCGTCTACATCTTCGCAGATGATTACGAGGGCTTTTCCTGCATTTGCAACCTTTTCGAGAATTGGGAGCAGGTCCTTCATAGCACTGATTTTCTTGTCGTGAATAAGAACATAGGCATCGTCAAAGTCGGCTTCCATGCGTTCGCGGTCTGTTACAAAGTAAGAAGAAATGTAGCCGCGGTCAAACTGCATACCTTCTACAGTGTCTACAGTCATTTCCATGTTCTTTGATTCTTCTACAGTGATTACACCGTCTTTTCCAACCTTTTCAATAGCGTCGGCAAGCATTTTACCAATTTCCGGGTCGTTATTAGCAGAAATTGTTGCAATGTTTGTAATATCGTCAGCGCCTTTTACAGGCTTTGCGTTCTTTTTAATTTCGTCAACGGCAATCTTAACAGCCTTGTCCATACCGCGTTTAATTTCGATAGGGCGCATACCAGCTGCTACAGACTTAATTCCTTCGCGAACAAGTGCGTAAGAAAGTACTGTTGCTGTTGTAGTTCCGTCTCCGGCATCATCATTTGTTTTTGAAGCAACCTCGCGAACAAACTGAGCACCCATGTTTTCGTACGGATCTGCAAGTTCAATTTCTTTTGCAACAGAAACACCATCCTTTGTGATTGTAGGTGCGCCGTATTTTTTGTCCAGCATAACCATGCGTCCACAAGGACCCAAAGTAGTTTTTACAGCCTTTGAAATCTGTTCAACACCACTCAAAAGCTTTTTGCGTGCGTCTTCACTAAAAAGTAATTGTTTAGCCATTTTATATATACCTCTTTAATTTGAATAATTATTTACTATTAAAGATATTGAAAAAAACACGATTCGGCAACAAAAAAATGCATTTTCTGTAACTATACACAATTACAACGGTTTGCATAGTAAACCATGGTAAACCAGAATGTGCGCACATTTTACATTTTTTGGAGGACCTATGAAGAAAGTTTTATTAAGTTTAATCGTTGTATTGATGACTTTGGCTATTGTCGGATGTAAAAAACCGACAGATGAAAGCAGTTCATCAAATAGTTCAAATGGGGCCGCCGGTGATGATGCTGGTGGTGTAAACGGTGCTGGCGGATCAGGAGCAGGTGGTTCTGGCGGAGCAGGTGGCTCTGGTGGCGGCAACGGTGCTGCAACTCCAACACGCACAAAAGCAACAGGAAAAATCGGTGAATGGGAAGGCGTATACGAGGTTGGAGACATAGTATTTACCGACGGCAGTGCAACTCCTTATTCAAAAACTCTTACTCTAACAAACGAACAGAAAGCAGCTGCTATTGCGGTGATTTTCTATAAGGGGACAGGGCTTAACAGCTACGTCAACCATAAGGATGACACC
>JAFYDO010000151.1 GCA_017544745.1 Treponema sp.
AAGCGCAGACGGTTACGACGATAATACTATTCTTGTAAAAGGTCGCAATATTTTTTCACCAAAAACAGAGTTTTATCTTGTACCAAAGGATGACGGACCAGAAAATGCTGGCAGCTATATAAACTATTGCGACGAACGCAAGGAACAGAAACTCAATATTTTATACCGCGATTCTTCTGTTTTTTCTGTTGTTGTTTCTTATGATCCGTCCCTGCTTAATTCCGGATATTATGCCCTTGAAGTAAGAAATCCGGGTGATAATAAAGACAGTATTGATATTCTGGTTTTAGACAATCAGGAGGGAATGCTCGAACCAAACGACGGCTTTGAAATTGACAGCCACTATAATGTAAACAGCTTTGTAATTAATAATAACACTGCAATGGGTGGAGTTTATAAGCTTTCTGTAGACGGCAAAAAAATAAATTCAAATACAAAGTTTTATCTTGAACCTGCAAGTGGTGCTGTAAAGTATCCTTTTGAAACCCAGATGGGACGTTCTTCTGTTGAACTTTCTGTTACGGGTAACTATAAAAAGGGAGCCTCTACAGCACAAATTACACTTGAATGTCCGACTCAAGATTTGCGCACCGGTTATTATAATCTGATTGCAAAGGACTGGGATAATTCAACAGTAAAATTCCTGTGTCTTGTAAAGCGTCCTTTTGATCACGATTATACAAAAAATGTTACACAGGTAAAAACCAAGTATAATAAAAAGACCGAAGTTGTGGACGTAACTTTAAAGGATGCAAAGTTTTCTTCTAATAAAACTTATACGCTTGTTTCCCAGTACAATGAAGAAATAGATTCTAACTATCGCATCCCGCTTTATCTTCATGACAACGGCAAAAAACTGGTGGGAAATCTTAGTCCTGGCGATCTTACAATTGCAAAATATGCGCTGCTCATAGAAGACGAATATTCTTCGGATGTAATTTACTGTGACATAGATAACCGCCTCAAGATTTCTATGGAAAAAATGTCCGATTCTGCAATAGAAAAAACCTTCTTACGACCATCTGGAACAGAATCAAAGGTAAATCTTTATACAGATGATCAGCCGATTGTAGAATTCTTTGACAACAAGATAGAACTTAAAAAACGAATGCCTCCTCTGTTTTCAAATTTCCGTGTTGACCTTACCTTTGAAGATAATATGGTAATGGTTATGGATATGGAGCTTGATCTGCTTAATTTTGGATGGGCTTCGGTTACTTCAAATACAAGATACAGAGTTATAAATGAAGGCGGTGAATTAGGTATTGCAGGAATCTTCAGACTTTCAATTCCAAATATGTATTTTGCACCGTATATCGGAATTGGAATTGGAGAAACCTTGTTGTTCCCGGAGGAGGGAATTGCAGGTTTTGCTGATGTTCCGCCAATGTTTAAGAATAAAGACAGTGTATATCTTGTAGCTCAGGCCGGTGTATATCTGCTTACCGTTCTGGATATAAGATATAATCTTGAACTTAATAATTTCTTTGGTGAACGTTACTTTACAGATTCCCTTTCGTTTGGATTCTCATTCCCTCTGCGTTCTTACAAGTTTAAGCGCAAAGTTCTTACACGCAGTGCTTCAATTACAACTGCAGGTGCTGTTGACGGTGCAACTCTTATTGATCCTAAAGCAAATGTTGATGAAGTTTCGGTTTATGGAAGTACGAGTGTAGGTGGCTTTGAAGGTTATACCAAGCTTGAGCTTATTTCAATTGATAAAACCGTTGCAACCATAGAAGAAAATGCCTTCCGTGACTGTATTAATGTATATCAGATTTATTTTGAATCAATTTATGATGAAACAGTTCCGCTTACAATAAAGCGCGGTGCCTTTGCAGGATTAAATCAGGTAGATTCCATCATGTTGCCTCGTAGAGTTACAGAGGTTCAAAACGGTGCCTTTGACGGTTGGACAGAAGGTCAGATTATAGTACTTGCCTGGAACCCAGATGATACAACTCCAAGAAATCTTGCCGGGCTTGAAAACTGTAATGCAACTGTACTTTACAATAATGCCGAAGTATTCCATGGTAACTATAAAACTCCTCTTGATGATGAACACAATTGGCCGAGCCTTAATAATTTGTCAATCAACAATGTTTCTGTATATAAAGATAACCTTTATACTCTTGGAATCAACATAAAAGGCAAGGGCTTTAAGTGGTATAGAACCGAGCTTGACAGCTGGATCAATCAGGACAGCCCGGAGCAAGTTATCAGTTATATTCAGAGCGGCGACAAGATAACCTTTAAGGTTCAGGGTGACGGAAATAAATACGACTTTATTCTTACTACCGAAGATGGCGGATATTTCTACTACAGATTCAAGACTCAGGAAGACAAGGTTACCATTGTAGAAATACCATATAAAAAACTAAAGAAGTATTCTTATTCCAGTGTTAAAAAGCTGGATAAAAATAGAATTAAAATGTGCATTATTGCACCAATGTGTAAGGACGAATTTAATAATGCTTCGTTCTTTGATTTTGAGGTGAGCAGTAAATGAAAGAGAAAACCGAAAAAGATGAAAAGAAGAAAATGAAGAGAAAGAGAATTAAGGTACGACATCCTATTGGCGTAAAGCTTGGTTCAATTTTTTCAAGTCTCGTAATTTTTGTTTTGGGAATTACCGTTGCCCTTATTTACCTTCTTTTTGCAAAGGATGAAAGCGTAACTGCAAAAGCAAATACAATCTCCCTCAACGAAACAACTGCCAATGCTGTTCAAACTCAATTTCAGAATATTCAGGTAAATACTACAAACTTTTTGAACGTAATGTCATTCATTAAGGATGATAAGCATTTTGATGAAGAAGCAAATTATTTTTACAACGAGCTGTTCGAATCAAATCCAAATATTCTTTTTATTTACAGCAATGAATTTGGTTACAGGGCAACTAAAAGTTTTTCTGATCTATACCCGGGCGCAAAAACTGTTTTTGAAGCCTGGCTCAAGAAAAACCCAACAGTAAAATCAACTGCTGCAGCCGGATATTTTGATATTCTGGATTTATCTGATGTAGTAGGGCGTGACTATACTCTGGGAACAACTTTTTCTTACAACAGGGCTTTTGTATGTGTTGCCTACGATGTAGAAGACCTTAAGGAAACCTGTTTTAAAAGTACTATTGCAACCTATGTTGTAAACAGAAGAGGTGAGCCTCTTATTTACGAAGATAATCAGACTGTTTTGGATGCAGGCCTTGTTCCTCCGTTTGAAGTTGTAGAAGATATTTTAACTAACAGTTCGGGCAGTGAATATCTTTTTAATGACAGCAATAACAATAACTGGATTTATATTCGTACAAGCTTTTTGGACGATACCTGTTCTGCAATTACTTTGACTTCTGAATCTGATATATACAAGGCAATCAATCTTACAGCATTGAGAATTATTGCAGTATCCTTTGCGGTATTCTTCCTGGCAATTATGATAATAAGATTCTTTAGCCGTTCTCTTACAAATCCAATAGAAGACCTGGTAGCTGCAACTAACAGCATTGACCGTGGAAATTATAATATTCATCTTCGCCCTCGTACAAAGGACGAAATTGGTTATCTTACAGACAGGTTTATAAACATGGCCGGTGGTCTTGAAGAACGACAGCGACTTATGAGTACGTTTACCAAATTCGTAAACAAGGATATTGCCCAAAAAGCAGCCAGCGGTGAACTTACTCTGGGTGGTGAAGATAAAAACGCAACTGTATTCTTTAGTGATATCCGTTCCTTTACTGCTATGTCCGAAAAAATGACAGCACCTCAGGTTGTAGAATTTTTGAATGATTATTTTACACGCATGGTAGACTGTGTAAACAAAACAAACGGTATTGTAGATAAATTTATTGGTGACGCAGTTATGGCAGTGTGGGGTGCTGCTACAACAAACGGTTCTCCAGAAGAAGATGCGTGGGCTGCAGTAAAAGCTGCACTCATGATGCGTATTGCGCTGTATCATTTTAATGAAAATCAGATTGCACATGGACGTAATCCTATAAAGATTGGCTGCGGTATAAACAGTGGTCCTATTGTTGCAGGACAGATTGGTTCCGAAGACCACATGAACTATACGGTAATTGGTGATACTGTAAACCTTGCCAGCCGTACCGAAGCTTTGAACAAGCCTTTTGCTACTGATATTTTGATTACTGAAAATACTTATGTTCTGGTAAAGGACAAAATTATTGCAGAAGAAATGCCTGGCGTTCATGTTAAGGGTAAAACAGACCCTATTAAAATGTACGCTGTTGTAAATGCAAAAGGTGTAAAGGGACCTAAAGATATTCATAAGCTGCGTGAATTCCTTGGCTGGGATGAACCTGAGCTTGATAAGGTAAATACGGATGAAGAAGAAAAGAAGTATAAGATCGGCAAATAATCGTGCCCGCCGACGCAGGCATGGCTTTGTTGATTTTCTGACAGTTGTAATTTGTCTCGCAGGTATTGCAGTTGCGCTGTACTGCTTCCGTAACCTTATATATAAATCTCTGGCTACAGATAGTGATGTACCGGTTGGTACAATTACGTTTAAGAAAAAATCTCCGCGACGCCGTCTGCAGCATGAAAATGTATGGGAATATCTTAAGCTTCAAAGTACAATTTACAAGGGCGACTATATTCTTACCGAAGATTTGTCCGAAGCTCAGCTCATTTTTAAAGATACCAATTATACTGTTGACCAGACAGAAAGTAATGTTGCTCACGTTGTTCTTGGTGAGAATGAAATTGAACAGATTAAAACCGGTTCTGCCGAGATTCATGCAAACTCCATGATGAGAGTAGGAGATGATAATTTACTCCACTTCATAAGCGGTTCTGTTTCGTTGAGTTCGGGTTCACGTACAGAAGATCTGTCTATTCAGGTTGGTGAAAATATTTATACTCTCGAAAAAAATACTTCGGCTCTGTTTAGCATGGGAACCTCAAAGGCTGCCGATGGAAAACAGACTGCAACAATTTATGTTTCTAGCGGTAAGGTAAAGGAACAGAAGGTTGAAACTAAGGGCTCTGGTGCTGCTGGTACAGAATCTGTAAAAGGTGCTGCTGTAGAAATTGGTGCAGGCCAGGTTAGAACTGTTCAGGTTGTTCCGGAGCAGGTTGAAACAAAGGCTGATGATTCTATAATTCCTGGTGCAGTACGAAATGCTGCTAAGAAAACTGTTGAAGGAACCAAAAAGGTTGCGGGTACTGTAGTTGCAAAAGTAACAGGTAACGAAGTTCCGGAAGAAAGCTATTCTGCAACACAGGCAAAGACTTCTACAAAAGCATCGGCAACATCTTCTGCAGCAGCTTCTGTTCAGAAGGCTTCTTTTGAAGTTCTGGTTCCATCTGCTTCTTATTCTATTACTCAGGATAAAGATACTCAGGAAGCAGTACCGTTCTACTGGACAAATATAAATGATATACGTGTTGAGTTCTCATATAATCAAAGCTTTAATAATATAATTGATACGGCACATTTTTCTTCTAAGGATAAAAAAGCATCTGTATTCCTTAGCTTTGCAAAACCTGATAATGTAATTTACTGGCGTGCACTTCCAGAAGGAGAAAAATATTCATCTGCTGTTTCATATCCAAACGGAAAGATTCTTGTCCATAATCCAAAAGAAAAAAATCTTAAGAATGCACTCACTGCAGCATACGGAAAAGAATATGCACAGGAGATTCAAAAGGCTGTAGAAGAAACACAGCAGGAAGAAAAGAAGAATCAGGAACAATTACAAAAGACAGTTGAGACCTATAAAACAGAAAATCAGAAAGCGGTTCAAGAGCTTGAGCCTGTAGTAGAAAAACAGAATGAAGAAGTTCAGGAGCTGGAAAGTATAAAGGATTTGCATTCTGGAAAAACAGATGAAGAATTGCGAAAAGCAGAAGAAGCCCGTCTTGCAGAAGAAGCCAGAATTGCAGAAGAAAAGCGAAAAGCTGAAGAGGCACGTATAGCCGAAGAAAAGCGTAAAGCAGAACAGAAGCGTCTTGCAGAGGAAAAACGCAAGGCCGAAGAAAAGCGTAAAGCTGAAGAAGCTCGTAAAGCAGAAGAAAAACGAAAAGCCGAAGAAGCCCGCAAGGCAGAAGAAAAACGAAAAGCAGAGGAAGCGCGCAAAGCAGAGGAAAAACGAAAGGCTGAAGAAGCCCGTATAGCAGAGGAAAAACGTAAAGCTGAAGAAGCCCGTATAGCAGAGGAAAAACGTAAAGCTGAAGAAGCTCGCAAAGCCGAAGAAGCACGTAAAGCTGAGGAAGCACGTAAAGCCGAAGAGGTACGTAAAGCCGAAGAGGCACGCAAAGCCGAAGAAGCACGCAAAGCCGAAGAAGCACG
>JAFYDO010000152.1 GCA_017544745.1 Treponema sp.
AGCTTGCTTTGAGGTGGATTTTGCTCTGGGACCAGGCTGCCGTCGCAAAAAAGATTGCTGCGTATACAAATAAAATAAGTTTTTTATTCATCATAATTTAATTATAAGTCATTTTTTCTTCTATCGCAAATTTAGTTTTTCTGTTATAATAGATATATGTCAAAAGCAGTTACAACAATTATCATAGTTGCCGGGGCAATTCTCGGAATCATTGTTTTATTCCATCTTTTTCTTTGGATTTTCTGGCTTAGCATTAGTCTTACAATAAGCATGAAAAAAGAATATACAAAAACAAACAGGTTTTATAACTGGGTTTTTGTACTCTGGTACCGCTATATGATGATTGTCGGAATGATAAGGCTTCATATTACCGGCTACGAAAAGGTTCCTTTTGGAACTCACTTTTTGCTGGTTTCTAACCACCGCTCCAAGTTTGATAATTTTGTTCAGTGTGCAGTTCTCAAAAAAACTCAGATTGCATATATTTCCAAGCCTGAAAATTTTAAGATTCCTATGGGACGCCGCTATATGAGGCGCGGACTTTATCTTGCAATTGCACGTAATAATCCAAAAGAAGCCCTTGGCACCATCCTCAAGGCAATTGATTACATCAAGCGCGATGTTGTTTCAATCGGAATATTCCCGGAAGGAACCCGCAGCAAGGACGGTACTCTTGCAGAATTTAAACCTGGTTCTTTTAAAATTGCACAGAAGGCTGAATGTCCTGTAGTTGTATGCTGTATGCGTGGAACCGAAAACATTGCAAAGAACTGGCCTTGGAAGCGCACCGACGTTTATATGGATATTCTTGATGTAATTGAGCCTCAAGTCTGGAAAGAAAAGGATACTGTTCAGGTTGCAGCCGAAGTACAGAATATGATACAAAAGAAGATTGACGAGGTGTAGGGTCATGATTTACGTTTTCTTAAACAGCCTTGCTAATAATGGTAAGGGCGGAGAAGCGCAGCCGGAGCTGGAAAAAATCTTTGAAGGCCAGCAACTCAAGTTTATTGATATAACTGCTATTACAAATGTTGCAGATTCCTGCCGTGTACTTAATGCAGATGATAAAATCATAATTGCAGGTGGCGACGGAACTTTGAGCCGCTTTGTAAATGATATTTACGACCTGCATCTTACAAACGAGATTTTCTTTTATACCTGTGGTACCGGTAATGATTTTTTAAATGATGTATGCGAGCGCTGCCAGATAGAAAATAAGCTTATTCCTTTGAATGAATTTATTAAGTCTCTGCCAACTGTTACAGTAAATGGAAAAACAAGCCACTTTATAAATGGAATTGGTTACGGCATAGACGGCTACTGCTGCGAAGAAGGAGACCGCATCCGCGAGAATACAAACAAAAAGGTAGACTACACTGCAATTGCAATTAAGGGGCTTCTTGGAAAGTTTAAACCTCGCAATGCAACTGTTACTGTAGACGGTGAGACAATTCACTACAGAAAGGTGTGGCTTGCTCCTACAATGATAGGACGCTTTTTTGGCGGCGGTATGATGATTACTCCAAAGCAGGACCGCCTTAATGAAGAGCATGTAGTTTCTTCTGTAGTTGTTCACGATGCCGGTAAACTAAAAATCCTTACTGTTTTTCCAAAGATTTTTAAGGGCAAGCACATTACACACACAGATATTTATGAAGTAAAATTGGGTCACGAAATCCGCGTAGAGTTTGACAAGCCATGTGCGCTTCAAGTCGACGGCGAGACATATTTGAATGTAAAGTATTATACAGTTAGTTATCACTAATATAGATGCTGAAACAAGTTCAGCATGACAAAAAGTATGGAAGAAAAAGAAAATCCTTATCACAAAGAGTACGGGGTGTTCAGTAACCTCTGGTTTACTCTGCGTGCAATGAAAAAGTATGCACCTCTGATTATTCTGATGCTGCCGCTGGGCTTTGTACTCATGCCGGTTCAAAAATATTTGTGGTCGTTTCTTTCAAAATATATTATTGATTTAATTACTGTTGAGGGGAGCGTACAGTCCCTTTTAAAAATCATAATAATCTTTACTGTAATTCTTATTGCGTTTTTTATAATGCAGACTTTTTATTATAACAAGCTCTGGGTATTAAAAATCATTGTGCGCATGAAAATCGTCGTTCAGAAAAACTATAAGATGATGGTAATGCGCTTTGAAGATACCGAAGACCCCGAAGTGCTTGACTGTTACCAGAAGGCCGAACGTGCATGTGACGGTGGCGGTAACGGTATAGAAGGCTTTGAGCAGCAGATTATTTCTTTTGTAGAAAATTTGAGTGTTGTTGCAGGCGGTTTTACAATTATCGGAACAATGAATATCTGGCTTGCAGTCATCATGATTGTTTTTTCTATTATCAACTTTGTAATTTTTAATGCAACAAATAAACATGTAAAAAAGATTGTATGGGACCAGCTTGCACCATGGTGGAGAAAACACTGGTATATGAACCAGGCGCTTGCAAATTTTTCTTACGCAAAAGATATAAGAATGTACGGTTTATCCGGCTGGCTCAAAAAACGCTTTATAGAAATTAATGATGTAAGACTTTCGTACCAAAAGCTAAGTAATAAAATCTGGTTTTGGGTTGCGTGTGCTTTGAGCCTTTTGTGGCTTTTTGCACAGGGCGGAGTTTATGCATTCTTAATTTATAATGTTTATAATCACGCGCTCACAATTGGTAATTTTACGCTGTATTTGACTTCGGCAATGACTTTGTTCAGCTGCATGAATGAACTTTTGAATAATGTAAATGCAATGCTGCAGAGGAGCCGCGAGTGTGATGACCTTCGTTCCTTCCTGGACCTTGAAAAAGAGTTCCGCGACCAGAAGGAAAAGCTGCCGGATGTTCCTGCATTTGATTCTTACGAATTTGAGTTTAAGAATGTAAGCTTTAAGTACCCGCGCCAAGAAAAATATGCGCTTCGTAATGTGAGCTTAAAGATAAAGGCGGGAGAGCGGCTTGCGGTTGTGGGATTAAACGGGGCTGGTAAGACTACGTTTATCAAGCTTTTGATGCGGCTTTATGAACCTACAGAGGGAGCAATTTTTCTGAACGGCCAGGATATCCGAAGCTGGGATTTGAA
>JAFYDO010000153.1 GCA_017544745.1 Treponema sp.
TGGCGTTCAAAAATTACGCCATTTTTCATATTGCCAAAAGAAATATCATCCTGAATGCAAACCGCAGGACAAACTTCCGGACAACCCAAATCATTAAAAACCTGAACATAAGGACATGTCAGTAAGTCATAACGCTTTTCTTGGTTTGTATTATTGTGCCAGTTTCTTTTGAATCCAGCTTTTTCGCCAAAAACTTTTCCAGTAATAAAACCTGCAACCTTTATAAAAACCTTTGGTGGTAGTCTTTGAATCTTATTATGCTTTGCAACAGAAGCAGGTTTCATTGCACGGGCAATTTCTTCAACAGCTTTGTCCTTGCCCAGTAGCTGTGAAAGTGGTAAATACAAAGATGCAACAGCTACAGCGGCGTTTATATGCCCTTTGTTAATTCCTCTTGCTTTTTGATAGCGTAGTTGGAATTCTTTTTGTAATTCAAATGCGTTATTAAAAAGAATCGTTGTTTTATCTATTCCGTATAGACTTATCATTTTTTGATAAATATGCGTCCAACCGCAAGCTTTTTGAATTACAGAAAAACTTCTTGTCATAACTATTTTTGCGCAATTACAGCGAGCCATGGTTTATTTTTATGATGCTCTGATTCAATCTGAGAAAAGCCTGCCTTTTTTAGAGCTGCTTCAATTTCTTCTTTTGTATGGCATTTCATTCCTTCCACAATCTTTTCATATTTCAGACCGACCTTATCCGTTCCATCAGATTCGATTACAATTAAAAACTTTCCACCTGTTTTCAAAACCTTAGCTACTTGAGAAAAGCATTTCTCAAGCCCCGGCCAAAAGTAGATTGTTTCAAATGCTGTAGCAAGATCATATTTTTCCAAAGGTAAATCAAGTGCAGAAACATCCCCTTGTTGAACTGTACATCTTCCACATTCTATCATTGCTTTGTTGTATTCAGCTGACATATTGACAGAAACTTGAGAGTAATCTATTGCCGTCATTTTTGCTGATGGGTATTTTTTCATCAATTCAGCTGCATTTCTTCCGCCTCCGCATCCTAGTTCCAGCATCTCTTTTGGTTCAATTTCTTTCAAATGAGAAATTCCCCAGTCGGCTACTTTTGCATGTCCACTGTTCATGCTGCTTACCATCATCTTACCCAAAAAACCTTCCGGCTTTCTTGTCTGATTTACAAATTTTTTAAAAAGTCCCATTTTTTTCTCCTATATTGTTCCTACTTAAAACATTATTTTCACTATTCTCATTCTTACAGTTTTTTCGCAGAATTTAATCATGAGCTTGTGGAAAAAACTTACATCTTTATAAATATCACGATAACCGCGCATGTAGCTTCTGGAGCTGATTGTTGTAAATGATGACGACCAGGAACAAAGCTCGGCCTCATCTTCAAGAGAAAAGAAGGCGCTTACATCTTTTATTCCTGCTTCCTTGAGCCAGGTTTTTGTCATGAGCTTTGCACCACGCTGGTTGCAGCTGTCAAACACAAGAACGCTGCCCGGAAACATTTCTGCCATTTTACAAACCAGTTTCTTTACTTCTTCGGTTTTAAAATAATAGAACACGCCCGAGGCAAAAAATACAGCTCCATTCTCAACCGGATTCGTTTCGGCAATTTTGTCCATCCAGGAAAAATCGTTTAAATCGCATGCAAGATTTTCTTCACGCTCTCCTTCGGGCAAAAGTTCGTTTCGCACTTTTATAACATCAGGCATGTCAATATTGAATCCGTGGCAGCTTCCGTTGTTGCATTTTCTAAAGGTGTCATCAAGACCACAGCCAAGATTAACAACAGACGCATTTGGATGTGCCTTCAAATAATCTTTAACTTCCCATGCCAAATCATACTGTCGTTGTGCAACCTCAAGCGCGCCAAACAATCCAACAGAGCTGTTCATCTTTTTTGCCTTTGCTGCAAAATCATAGTCGAGCATTCCGCAAATACGAACAGCTTCTTGATCATTAAAAAGCTGTGGAAATTTTTCTGAACAAACCTTTCGTGCAAACAATGGAATTATCAATGTTTCCTGTACAGTGTTTTTTTCGATGTGATATTTTTTTGTTGATTCCATTTATTTTTCCTTTATTTTCTCAACAGTAGATTTTATTTCTGCAATCTCTGCGAGTATGCAATCTTTTTTCTTTTGTGTATAAAAACGAACTTTTGGTTCTATTTTCAAAAGAAGCGGTACCAGAGGCTTTAATTCATCTGGATTTACATTATCTGCCGGATAGACAGCAAGAATACTTGCAGTGCTTTCTTTATAAGTAACTTCTGCTTCCGGACAAATCTTTTTTACAATTTCGAGAGCTGCTGTACGAATGTCTTTGTCTCTCAAAATGGGATCACGAAAGCGCAGGCGACCGGGAAAGTAGTTATACTGCATTTAATCTCCCAGTATCGGCTTCATGGCATTTACACTAAATGCAACAGTAGATGCATTGTGAAGGATTGCTGCCATTGAAGGCGAAATAATTCCAAAAAGCCCCAGCAGCATAAAGGTTGTGTTTGCTGCTACAATGCCCCGGTTATTTGTTTCAATTTTTTCCATGAGGCGGGAACCA
>JAFYDO010000023.1 GCA_017544745.1 Treponema sp.
TAAACTTGCCATCTGTTATTCGCGGTTCCAGTTTCCTCTGTCTGGATAGTAAGACCAAAGTCCTATATTGCTTGATGACGCAGAAGCAGAGGTTCCAGCCCCTCTATAAGTTATTGTTGCATATATAGAAGCGTCTGCTTCGGTTTTTGCAGGATCTGCACACAAAAGTGCCATAACTATATAAGCAGCAGTAAACTGGTATTCTGCATTGTTTGTAAATTTTGCAGTTTCGTTCTTTGGTTTTTTGGTTTCGGCGTCAAGCTCTATGCGCTCAATTCCACCGTTAGAAGTATAGGATGCGTTGTAGCTGCCTTCTCCAATAATTACAGAATCTGCGGTAACTGCAAGAGATGCAATTGCAGAGCCTGCAGTTAATATATTGGTGAGCGAGGTTCCTGAACCTTCAAACAGTTTAAGGTCTTTTGTTGAATTATAATCCTTGTCTGACGCTGCAATGCAGGCATAGGTTGCAGGAGTATCCTTTGTTTCGTTTGTGCAGACTACCTGAGCATCTGAATAGTAAAGTGTGTCTCCTATATAAAAAGCAGAATTAATTCTTGTGTTTGCTGCGTTTTCTCCTGTTGGAGTATAGGTTGCAATGTAGTTTGTAGTATCAATGGAAGCTTTTGTAAGAGCAGTTGCTCCGTTGAGCATATAGTAAGAATCTTCGCTTGTTTCCGGATTTGTAGAACGAAGGAAAGCTATTCTATGCTGAGGGTTTGGTGTGTTTGTAAAAACCAGATTAAAATAGGTTTCAAAGGTTCCTTCTTCGCGGTTCTGTTTTGTTGCAAAAATTGTTTCCTGGTTATCCTTTGCAAGATTAGTCCAGTCTGCGGCGGTGCCTTCAAAGATTCCTGCAAGAGGTCTTGTCCACAGGAAGAATTCCTTTGGAAGTACAATACCGTAATCATTGTCTGTTTCGTAGCTCGCAGTTAAAAGATAGATATTATTCTTGTCCGAAATTACACGCAGAATCTGCTGGCCAATGTGTCCTTCTGGTGTAGAGGCACTTGGAAAATAATTATAGTAGTGAAGCTTGAACGGAAGTGCAGAATACTGACTCCATTCACCATGTTTTTGTGAAGAAAGCTTTTTATACATAAGCTGACCGTTTCCGTTTAAGAAAAGATATTCTTCTTCGCCAACAAGACATCGCGCAATGGTTGTTATGTTTCCGCTTACTGTTGCTTTTTCCGGAGCAACGTCGTGCATAATTCCGTAAAAAATTGGATCCTGGCAGGAACTGAATATAATTGAAAGTGAGGTAATTGCCAGTATAATTGCAAGCTTAATTGATTTTCGTGTTCTATTCATTGTATATTTGTCCTTGTTAGAAGTGATATCTAAGGCTTATATTTGCGGTTTCAAACAGTCCGTTGAAATTCTTTGACGGATCCTTTGGGAACCATTGTGGAATCCATACAAAATCTGTAGAAAGACCAAGAGAAATGGAATCTGAGATTCTGTAAAAAGCACCTGCCGAAAGCTTTGTAGCCAGGGTAGGGAAGATTTCCATGTTCTGCCAGGTCTGTGTTGCAAGACCAACCTGAGCAAACAGCGGGAATTCAAATTTTCCTATATAAGGCTGGTACATAATACCAAAGGTAATAGGAATCATTACAAGAATTTTTTCACCAATTGACTGATTGTAAGTAGCCGAAAATTCTCCACCAAGTGCAAAATTCTTGGTAAGAAAACGGTAATAACCTATGGTTGCTTCTCCACCTGTTTTAAGCTGGTGCTGAAAATTTAATGGAATAATGGCTCCAAGAGCAAGCTTTAAAAACTGGTCTCCGGCACCATTTGAATCATAGACATAAACATCAGGAAAACCGTCTTCATCAGTTGCCGGTTCGTCACTTTCCTGAGCAAAAATCAAGGTTGTAAAAGTTAATAAAATAATAAGAATAGAAAAAAGGCGTTTCATATTGCTCCAAAATTAATTTTATAATATCCTTTTAAATATACAGTTTTTATGGCTGTTTATCAATAAAAGGAAGTAAACAATAAGAGGTTACATATGAGTGCTGTTATAATAGATGGAAAACAGATTGCCGCTGATGTTCGTGCAGAGGTTGCCGCAAAGGTTAGCGAGCTTAAAGAAAAGGGCATCGAGCCTTGTCTTGCAGTAATTTTGGTTGGAGAAAATCCTGCGAGCGTGTCCTATGTTACAGGAAAACGTAAAGCTCTTGCAGAAGTTGGCATGGCAGACAGGTCTATCCAGCTGCCGGA
>JAFYDO010000024.1 GCA_017544745.1 Treponema sp.
AACCCAGGGGTCAATTGTAGAATTAAGCGTAAGTCCTATTGGTCTTGGTTCTTCTTTTATTTTTTACCCTGGACATTCTGTATTTTTAATTCCGGATGAAACCTATATTCCCGAAAAAGCATCTCCCGAAGCCAGAGAAAATATTAAAAACGGCTATGTTGTTATTCCGGAACAAAACGATACTCTTAATACAATTATTTCTTCTGCAACTAGTCTTGTAAATCATATTGATGAACTTGTACAGCAGATAAACCAGCTTGTTGCGGGTAACGAACAGCTGCCTCTGGCAAAGACTATAAACGAAGTAAATGCTATTTTGCGCAAGGTTAGTGCTTTGCTTTCGGGTGATGATTCTATTCCTGCTGCTGCAATTATAAATGATTTGAATGCTACTGTTGAAAATATCAATGCAATTCTGGCAGATGTAGGAAGCCTTACAAATGATCCACAGGGTCTTATTCCAAAGCTGCTCGAAACCGAAGAAAGCAAGGGTACCTTTGACAAGCTTTATGCAGCCCTTGATACGACAATTCAGGATTTGAACGGAATATCCGGTTCCCTCGACAGCGAAATGCCTCAGGTAAGTATTCTTCTGGCACAGGTTCAGACTCTGCTCAAGCAGGTTCAGGATGTAATGACCGGCTTAAAGAATAATCCTCTGCTCAAAAACGGTGTGCCTGAACGCACCGAACAGCAGTCTGCCACACCAAAGCTTAGAGAGGAGGCCTTCTAATGAAAAAGATATGTATTCTTTTAGCCACACTCCTCCTCACCGCCTGCTCCTCTGCACCAAAGAGATCCATGCAGGTTTCTACTATTTATTCTTCTGCTGCCGAAATGATTGAATCTGCAAACGGTTCAATTCTTACAGGTGAATACGAAAAAGCAGCCTTCTTTCTTACCGCAGCCGAAAATCAGGCAATGTCAATAGATAATTATGATTTACTCAGCGCAGTAGCACTTGCACGCTGTTCGCTGTGTCTTTCTTATAATCCTCCAAAAATTGAACAGGCAGAAAACCAGGTTGCACTTGCACAAAGCTATATTAAAAACTGCACTAATCCCGTAAAGCAAAAAAGCATTGTTGAGCTTAGCAAGGTTCGTGTAGAAGTAGCAAAAGCAGGGCTGGATCAGTATGGCAGTGCTGTATCTTACACTTCCCTTCTTTCAAAGCTTGAAGAAAACAAAAAAGGTGTAAAGGGCGACCCTTATTACGAAACTCAATTTGTTGAAGTTAGCGGAGACGTTTACAAGCTTGGCGGAAAATATGCAGATGCCGACAAGGCCTATACTGCAGCTGCAAAGGGCTTTACCGATAACCGCTATCTTAGTGAAATTGGAATCTGCTGGTATAAGGCTGCACAGGTTCGCTCTCTTGGCGGAAACAAGGATAGCGCTCTGGCCGCAATGGAACAGGCAATTTATTACGACAGAGCCGCAGAAAACTCCATGGCACTTGGAACTGATTATTACGCAGTAGGATTAATTTTATTAAAAGGAAATCCTAATTCAACAGAAAAGCAAAAGGCTATTGATTCCTTTAATCATTCCGCAGATATTTTTACTTCTATAAAAACGGAAGACCTTGCCAAACGCAGTCGGGAAGCCGCCAATGGAATACAGTAAAAACAGCGGCACCGAATGGTTTGAAAAAGAAGATTTCTGGATTAATTTTGCTCCCATAATGTTTGATGATGCGCGCTGGGCCGAAGCACCCGATGTTGCAGAATATGTGATGAAGCTTGCAAACTTGCACGCAGG
>JAFYDO010000154.1 GCA_017544745.1 Treponema sp.
CAGCGCAAAGTTCCGTAAACAAACTTACCGCTAATAGAAGTTACAATTTTATTGAATCCGCCAACCTCAGTTTCCTGGGCTTCCATAGTTTCTGTTTTCCAGCCTTTGCGGTCTGCAAGGTGACAGTACATTTCCCAAAGGTCGCGTACAAAAAGAGAGGCTTCGTCACCACCGGCAGCAGAACGAATCTCCAGAATAATATTTTTTTCATCAAGAGGATCCGGCGGAACAAGTTTAAGTTTAATTTCTTCTTCGAGCTTAGGCTGGCGCTCTTCCAGCTCCTTAAGTTCTTCGCGGGCCATCTCGCGCATTTCGGCATCATCTTCGTTAGTAATAATTTCTTTTGCATCCTGAATGCCGCTAAGCACCTTTTTATATTCATCATAAAGCGCACAAACTTCTGTCAAATATCCATGTTCGCGCATAGTATCCTTGTACTTTTTGGCATCCTTTACAAGATTAGGATCCATAACAAGGTCGCTCACAACCTTAAAACGAGCTTCGCATTCATCAAGTTTCTTAATCAAATCCATAATGCTCCATTGTATCATTTTTTCCATAATTGGAAAATAGTGGTGCGGTCAACGTTCGCCTGATGTATTTTTCTATATATGAATTTGCAAAACCGTGGTATAATGGTGGGAGATAAATACTTGGAGGTGCTTGTATGAAAAAGCTTAAGCTCTTGTATTTAATAATGTTTGCGTTTTTGATTCCGGCTTGTTTGTTTGCCGAAACCTTTTCTTTTGATACCTTTACATTTGACAGCGACGACGAAGGCAATGTCTGGGCATTTTTACCTACGACTTTGGAAAACGTTAAGAAAGGTGATATTTATAACGTTACGTTTAGCGGAATCCCGTCTGATGACATTACACTTATAGACTGCGGTCTTGAAGTCGAAACAGATGATGGCAGGGATTTTCTTGGCGGTGCAGGCGGCCTTGATTTAGAGCTCAAAAAGGATTCAAAAGTGGATCTGAGTTTTGTTATCCCGGTAGAAAACACTCCCGATCCATCTAAAGAAGTATTTTTTTCTATCCTTTTATTTGGAGCCAAAAACGGTTTTTCTATGGCAGATTTTGAATTAACCTGCGAGCTTGCCCAAGCTCTACCTGCAGATGCAATCTACTGTTCAAAAGATTTTTATGACAACACAACATATTTTAGTACCCGCCTTTTTCATTTGAATAACAAAGACATTAAAAAGGGACACACTTATTTAGTAACAATCAACGCCACCGTTTCTGAGGATGCTGTAATTGATGCCGTGGCTTTTGCTCTGGATAGCGACACCTGGAAAGACCTTGGCGGCGACTGGAACAGAAATGAGCTTGTCTACAAGGATGAACCTTTCTCCATAACCTTTAATTGTCCAATTCATACCAAGCCTGCTAAAAAAGACTGGGTAGATGTATGGATCCGCTTTAAAAGTCCAGAGGACGCTGAACTAATAAATCTTATTATTAGTAATATCGAAGTTACCTGTGTTGATGCCGCAAAAGCCAAAAAGAAAAAATAGAACTGCAAAACAGGAGTCTTGAGGTTGGAAATATTAAATTCTTTTATTTTTAATCATCTTCGTTTTCAGATTGCAGCAACTGTGGTTATGGTTGTTGTGGGAATTTTGTATTTTTCAAGGCCACAGATAAGGATTCTTTCTACCCGAATTTTTAACTGTATAATTATAAGTGCCGCTATCTATCTGCTGTTTGATTATGCAACGGTTTTTTCGCTTGTATATTTTGACCGCTTTCCGCTTTGGCTTGTGCGCTTTTTGCATCAGGGCTTTATTCTTGGATTTGAAGGAACCTTCCTTTTCATATACATATTCCTTGAAGTAATAACGCACCACCAGCAGCGCCTGTCGTTTTTTGAAAAAATATTTGTAGGTGTTATTGTATTCGCCAGCTTTATAACAATCATTTTTTCAGACATACAGTATCATATAAGCAAGGATTCAGTTTATTCCTACGGCGAAATGGTAAACATTGTCTACATTCTCATTACGATTTTGACGCTTAGCACCATAGTCAAGGCAATCATAGCGTCGCGGGAAGTAGAAGCAAGGCGCGTAACCTCTTACATTCTTTTTGCCATGGCTGTGTGGATTATTTTTGGAATGACACAGCTGCTTTTGCCACAGATTCTTTTTTCAAGTGTGAGCATTTCTACAATGCTTCTTCTGCTGGTTATATCACTTGGAAATCCGTCTGAACGCGTGGACAAGGAATCGGGAGCTTTTAACTACGAAGCCCTGCGACTGGTAATTGCCGACAAGCTCAACAAGGCCAAGCCCTTTTATATTGTAAACATTGACATGGAAGAAATAAGCAAGCTGCGCCGTCAGTTTGGAGACCAGGCTGTGATTAGTGTTCTTACAGAAATACGAACCTTTGTTTCAAAGCAGTTTGCACAGAATGTTTACAAGATTAACAATCATTCCTTTACCATTCTTTTTGATGAAAACTGCAAGGAAAAGCTTGATTTGTATCTGCAGATTCTTGATGACCGGTTCCGCGAAAAATGGACACTCAATGAACGTACTCATATTCATATAAATGCACATGTTGATTTTGTACGCTTCCCGCAGGATACGCCGTTTCTTAAAAAGGGAGCCCAGAATTCTACAAGCCAGCTTTTGGAATTTATTGAACTGTGCCATACCTACAGCGAAGAAGCAGAATTTGTTCACCGTGTTGATTCAAAGCTTTTGCAAAAACGCGACCGTCAGGAGCTCATATACAGGCTGCTTCAAAACGCCATCAAAAACGATGGAATAGAAATGTATTATCAGCCGATTTACAGTGTACCGGAACGGCGTTTTACCAACTGCGAAGCTCTTGTGCGCCTTAAGGATACAACGACTCTTGGATATATAAGCCCTGAAGAATTTATTCCAATTGCAGAGCGCAACTTCCTCATCATGCCGCTTAGTCAGTGCATTTTTGAAAAGGTCTTTGCTTTTGTTTCCAGAAACAATCTTTCGGAAAAAGGACTCAAGCATGTAGAAGTAAACCTGTCTGCAATTGAATCTGTGGAC
>JAFYDO010000155.1 GCA_017544745.1 Treponema sp.
CTTCTTTAAGTTCTATCTTGCCTGCCACTAATTAATTCTTATTTATTCTAAATAAAATTAGTCCACAAATGGTGTTCCTTTTCTGGAACACCATTTTTTTCTTTTCCCAAAGCAAAAGATTTAATCATAAAGCTCATATTTCGGGCTAAAACACGCAGAGTCTGCATTCCTTCTTCGTCTTTTATGGCTTCTCCTGGGGCTCCACCATGAATATTGTTCCAGTACTGGCTTGGAGCAACCGGCATTCCGCTTATTGTAAAAAACTTATTCAAAACATCAAAGGCAGCGGTTGTTCCGGCGCGGCGTGCACACACAAAACAGGCTCCAACCTTAAAAGATTTATCAAAATGACTTGAATAAAAAAGCCTCTGCAAAAAGGCCTGGACAGTAGCATTTGGTGCAGCGTAATAAACAGGAGATCCAACAACAAGTCCGTCTGCAGCTTCAAACTTGGCAGCAAATTCATTTACTTCATCATCAAAAACACAGGCGCCTTTTTTACTGCACTGGTTACAGCCTATGCACCCGCGTATATCCTTATTCCCAATATTAAAAATCTCTGTCTCAATTCCTTCTTGTGCAAAAACTTTTTCCATTTCATGCAACCCGGCCAGCGTATTACTGTTTGGACGCGGACTTCCATTTACCAAAAGAACTTTCATTTTGAACCTCCAGTTTTGTTTCTTAATACAAATTATAAGCGCGGCAACCACATAAATCAATGTAAAAATCTAGCCTAAAAGTGAATAAAAATTTCTTTTCTTTAGATAATTCCTGATGTATAATTGATATAAATGGTTATTTAAATATGTCAAAAGAGCTGCTTACTACAATTAACGTTACTCTTGATTTATACAGTGTAATTGTTGGCATCATTATTTTTATTTCAATTATTCTCAGAAAGACTATTGGAGAGAAGGTCAGAATCTGGTTTGAAGCTGTAGTTATGTGCAATGTTTTAATGGCAGCTTCTGATATTTTTACCTGGCTGTTTGAAGGCACAGCAAATCCTGCAAACCGTATAATTCTTCCAATTGCAACTTTTATTTTTTATATTATGTCCTTTGCTGTAATAATCAATTCGGGTTATTATCTGCTTAATTTTGTCGATAAAAACAAATTTAAAAAATTCTTAAAGATTGTTTTTTTAGTTGTTGCAGTTATATATTTACTACTCATTATCATTACGCCGTGTACCGGATTCCTCTACGAAATTGACCAGAACAATATTTATTCGCGCGGAAAGTTCCATTCGGTTACCATCATCCTGGAAATCTTTTTATATATCTGTCTTCTTACTTATCTTATTTCAAACAGAAAAGGAATTTCAAAAGATAAGGTTATTACCATTGTGATGTTCCTGGTGTTCCCTCAGGCTACGCAGATTGTTCAGCTTGCGTTTTACGGCATTTCTACAATCACCACCGGATTCACAATGACTTTTCTTATTACTTATATTCGTTCTGCACAGAGACTCGAAGAAAGTCTTGGCTTTACCGAAACCGAGCTGGACGAAAAACAAACCGAGCTTATTGAAAAGATTGCCGAGATTGAACAGTCAAAACTGCAGGTTATTAAGATGCAAAATCACACAATCGAAAGTCTGTCCAACCTTGTAGAAAACCGCGACGAAGATACCGGCGAACACGTACGCAGAACCAGAGCCTATGTAGAACTTCTTGCGGTTCAGATGATGAAAAACGGACATTACCCGGATATATTGACCCCGCGATATGTAAGATTTTTAAAACGTGCTGCACCTATGCATGATATTGGAAAAATTGTTGTACCTGATGCTATTTTGAAAAAGCCGGGACGCCTTACTCCTGCCGAATTTGAACAGATGAAACGCCATGCTTCGGAAGGTGGACGCATTGTTCACGAAATTCTGGACGGCTACGAAGATCCTGAATATATTCAGATTACTGCAAATATAGCCATGCATCATCACGAAAAATGGGACGGTTCGGGCTATCCTGATGGGCTTAAGGGCGAGCAAATACCTTTGTGTGCAAGAATTATGGCTATTGCCGATGTTTTTGATGCGCTTGTTTCTCCACGAATCTATAAATCTCCTATGAGCTACGAAGAAGCCTACGAAATCATACAGGAAGGCATAGGAATACACTTTGATCCTATCATTGCAAAAGAGTTTTTGAACATTAAAGAAAAAACAGCTGCCGTTAACGAAAGTTTTAAAGTTACCTAAACTAGCCTAAAATTAAACAAATTGCTAAAATCAAGCAATGATAGAATTAACCAGCAAACAAAGAAAAGAATTGGAAAAGGTTGCACATGATCTGCAGCCTGTAGTAATTGTAGGCGGTGCCGGTGTTACCGATGGCGTTATGGACATGGTAGACAAATCGCTTGCCGCACACGAACTCATCAAAGTAAAATTCAACGAATACAAAGATGAAAAACAGGAACTCACACAGCAGATTTGCCAGAAAACAGATGCCACTCTTGTTAGAATTATAGGCAATGTTGCAATCTTATTCCGCGAAAAGGAAGAAGAAGATGATAATTGATTTTCATGCTCATATTTACCCGGAAAAAATTGCAGACAAAGCTACGGCTGCGGTAGGCACTTTTTATGGGGATGCACCAATGGCCTGGCATGGACGTGCGCAGGAGCTCATTCAAAGCGGAGACAAAATTGGTGTTGTAAAATATATAGTTCATTCTGTTGCAACTAAGCCGGAACAGGTTGAATCTATAAACAATTTTATTCTTATGGCTTGCGAAAAGTTTCCTCAGTTTGTGGGCTTTGCAACAATGCACCCGGATTATGAAAACTTTGATGCAGAACTTGAACGTGTGCATGCAGCAGGGCTTCGTGGTGTAAAGCTTCACCCAGACTTTCAGCGATTTGCCTGCGATATGGAAAAGATGGATGCGGTTTATGACAAATGTGCGGCTCTGAATATGCCGGTTCTGTTTCATGCGGGGGACTGCCGTTATGATTTTTCGGGTCCGGCCAGAATACGCCACGTACTTGAAAAACATCCGGACCTTATAGTAATTGCTGCTCACTTTGGCGGCTATACCGAATGGGACAAGGCCATGGAATATCTTGTTGGTCAAAACGTTTATTTTGATACATCCAGCACTCTCTGGAAGCTCCCGGTTGAAAAAGCAAATAAAATGCTCAAGGCTCACGGCTATAAAAAGTTCCTTTTTGGTTCTGATTTTCCAATGTGGGACCACGAGGACGAGCTTGGCCGTTTTAACCAGCTTGATTTGACTTTGGAAGAACGACAGGCAGTGCTTTATGACAATGCTGCGGAGCTTTTAAAAAGAATAGGAGCGTAAAATGGCCCTGGCCGAAGAGCAGTATGAAAAAATGGTAAATACTCCGGTCTGGAAGCTTATTACAAAGCTTGCAATTCC
>JAFYDO010000025.1 GCA_017544745.1 Treponema sp.
GATGTAAGCTCTACCTACCGTTCCTACGAAACACAGGAGCGTACCTTTAATTACTGGGTTAGTGTAGACGGCCTCGAAGAAGCAGAGCGCGAATCAGCCCGCCCGGGTACAAGCCAGCACCAGTTAGGTGCTGCCGTAGACTTTGGCAACATCGAAGATTCTTACGCATTAACCGACGGCTGCAAATGGCTCAACGCCCACGCAAATGAATATGGCTGGAGCTTAAGCTTCCCACAAGGCTACGAAGACATAACCGGCTACCGCTGGGAATGCTGGCACTTCCGCTACATCGGCATAGAAGCCTGCAAGTTCCAGAACAAATGGTTCGGCGGTATCCAGCAGTTCATGTTTGAATTTATTGACGCCTGGAAGAATATGGAGTAGCTGCGGCCATTCGACAGGCTCAGGGACCCCATGAACGTGGTCCCTGAGCCTGTCGAAGGGTCACTTCCATAATTCTGGCTCAATTTTCAAATCACTAAGAATTTTCGGAATGGCTTTTTTTTCAGTTGTTCCCTCTTTTTTCACCGCCCTTATCAGTACATTCTTTGGCGTATGCTCTTCGTCAATAAATTCAAGCATCTGGACGCGGTAGCCCTGCTGTTCGAGCCATTCGCCGCGGAGGGCATCTGTCAAAATCGAACTGAACTTTTCGCGGAGCAGGCCGTATTTTAAAAGTGGTTCGAGTGCGCTGTCATCCTGTTTGATTTTACCTTTGCGGTTTTGCTGGAGCTGGGTGTTTATCTGGTGCTGGCAGCATGGGACAGAAAGAATGACTTTGGCACCACGACTTACTGCATATTCCAGTGCAAAATCTGTTGCTGTATCACAGGCATGTAAGGTCATAACAAGATCCGGTGCGGCATCTCCTTTGTAAGCAGAAATATCACCAACACTAAAGTGCAGGCCCTGTAAACCAAGCCGCGCGGTTATATCATTACAATAATCAATTACATCCTGCTTAAGGTCCAGGCCTTCAATCTGGCATGGCACATGTTTAATTTCTGTCAAAAAATAGTGAACAGCAAAGGTCAAATACGACTTTCCGCAGCCAAAATCGGCAATCCGTAGGGGAGGGCGCTTTTTACCATCACTCACGTCCCAGATCCATGGCAAAACATCATCAATAAACTCAAGAAAACGGTTTATCTGGCGGAATTTATCATAGCGGGAAGCAATAACCTTGCCTTCTGCAGTCATCACACCCAAAACCACGAGGAAGGGAACAGGCACTCCTTCTTTAATGATATAGTTTTTACCTTCAGAAGTGGCAGTTTGAGGAGCCCCGGCGCCATCATCCTTCTTAAGCTCCTTTACAAGCCGGGTAATCTTTCCCTTTTTGCTGGCAAGAATTGTAATTTCCTGATTTTCTGTGCGCTCAACAACATTCTTGAATGTAGTGCCGGCATGCTCCTTCAAAAAAGCCTCAAACGCCGCTTCTGTCAAATGCTCATGAAAAACCTGCTTTTCCGTAAACATCTGGGCAAAATAACCGGTCGCCCCATCCTTGTTTTCTACCGAGATTTTAATTTTTTTATATTGGCGCCCAAGTTTTGCCTCAACATCCGAACCTGGTTTAGAAAAAGTCGCACTTAATATCATATTTAAATAGTATACCTTTTTCCCAAAAATTGTTATACTAGCACTTATGGGAAAGACAATTGTTTTTGTAAATCAGAAGGGTGGCGTTGGCAAGACGACATCTGCAATCAATATTGGTGCGTACATTGCGCTGGCTGGAAAAAAGGTTCTGCTGGTTGATTTTGACTCGCAGGGAAACATGTCCA
>JAFYDO010000156.1 GCA_017544745.1 Treponema sp.
TCTTGAGCTTTTGAAAAAGCCAGCCACCAACGGCACCAACAAATAAAATAATTCCAAGCAGAAGAACTAACTGTGTTGCCTGAATTTTTGAAAAATGAAAAACTGCCGGAAGTAAATTCGCTAAAGGAGCATCCATAATTTGATTTTAAAACCTCGTCTATTTTAACAGACCTTCTACTGTACTGTGAAAATCTGCATTATTGTATAAGTATTCATACATTACCGTTGCGCCTATGAGCTTGCGTCCGTATTCGCGTGTCTCCGAAACCGGAACTGTCTCCAGAAACAAATCCATATCAAGACCGCTGCCTGTTCCAAACTCAACAATGGAGCTGTTGAGCCAGGTTGTTACCTTTCTAAAGCCGGCATTATAAGAAAAGAATGCTCTGAGCAAAGAGCCTTCTCCACGCCGTATGAGTTCAGAAAGATAGTAGGTTCCAAACATAATGTTTGTTTGTGGATCTGTAAGCTCATAATCCTTGAGCTTGAGCTTTTGTGCAATTTCGCCGGCAGTAGGACTCATAAGCTGGGTAAGACCAACTGCGCCTGCCGAACTGACAATCTCTTTGTCAAAAAAGCTTTCGCTACGGATTAATGCATATATTACTGATGTATTAATATCGTACTTTTTTGCATAAGTGTCTACCAGGTTTGAAAAATTTTGCGGATAGACATTTTTCATATCTTCTTTAGAAACCGGCTCACTGCTCATTTTAAGTGCACGTGACGCTATGCGCAGAGCCTGTGAATAATAAACATCATCCTCGTCTCCGCACTTTTGTAAAAAGGCTGCAAGATAAAAACCTGTCTGCGGAGAAACCTCATCCTTGTAATAAGACAGCCAGGTGTCATAGATTTTTTCGCGGAATCCAAAATATGCATAGCCGTTAAGCAAGTTGTCTGCGGGAGTTGGTTCTTCCGGGTCTACCTTTGCATTTGTACCGCCACCCTGTCCAAGTGCCTGCTCAAGCTGCTGCCCGGTTAAACCCAGTCTGTAAGCGGCCATAACGCGGTAGTATGTATTAGTACCACTATCCAAAGCCTTTTCAAAAGCCTGCTTTGCACGGATTTCTTTTTCTTCTTCCGGCAGTTCTATAAAACCTTCCTGAATAAGACGGCCATAAATATATGCAATCTGACTCAAAGTCTCTTTTGAAGCATAACCGTCAAGTGCATTTAAAAGCGGTTCAAAAGCAGACCATTTAGCATTTAAAATAAGCGAAGGAATAAGGGTATCAAAAAAGTCTTCAAAGTATTCGGGGTCATCCCACTGGCGTGCATAGTCCCCTGTCAAAGCCAGTGTCTGATCCAGCGACAGTTTGAGTTTTGTTTTCATTAAATACCACAGGGCATTGTCTTTTTTGGAAGGTTCGTCTGTAGCAGAAATTGCGTTTTCGTAACAGGTGCTTGCCTGCTTGGAATAAAGGTTTGCACCATCATAAAGTCTTGCAGCATAAAACCACATGTAAAATTCGGCTGGTGTGCCTTTGAGTTTTTCTGCCTCTTTTCGTAAAAAAACTGCATCCTGAACAAGCTGTTCGGAGCCATACAAAAAAGATTTTCCGAGGTCCGAAGCAAGCATGGCGCAGGGAGTAAGTTCTCCGTCTTCAAAATAGGACAGAAGCTGCCCCGCAAGTGCATAACCGCTAAGATAGTCGCGGCGGTAGATATATAGTCTGTATGAAAGCGCAAAATCCTGAGGGGTCGGTTCATACAATTCTTCTAAGGTTCTTTCATCCTGAAACGGTGAATAAATATCTCTGTAAAACTGATACTGCTCCTGGCTAAGCGCGCGGCTGGTAAACCAGGTATAAACTTCGTCACAAAAACGATCTGTAAGGTTTAGCTTTTGGAGGGCGAGCATTCTTATTTTTATAAGACTGTCCTGATCCTGGGCAAAATCCAGATCTTCTGTAAGGTCTACAAGCTTACGAAGCTCATTTGATTCCATATACCTCTGTGCAAGAATGAGCTTACTGTCCGGGTCCGGAAAATTTTTATACAGAAATTCTGCAGCAGCATTTTTTTCCTGAAGGTTTCCCATCTGTGCCAGCTGTTTGGCACTTTCCTTTGCGCAGTAGTAAGTTCCTTTTTTAATGCAGTTATTAAATTTCTGAACAGCTTCTTTTGTGTTGCCTTCTGCAAGCTTTTGCAAGCCTACAAAATAATCTGAATCGGCACCAAATTTTTCGTTGGACGGACATGATGTCAAAACTGCTGCAAGCATTATACCCGCAGCAGCTAAAAGAGAAATCTTATAAAAACGTGCTTTTCCCCGGTTCACGATTATTCACTTATCCCATTACTCAGACGGAATTGTTATTACAGTTCCCGAAATAATGTGATCCGGATTTTTTATACCATTATAACTGGCAATCTTTTTATATCGCCATGGATTTTTGTAGTAAGTATCTGCAATATCCCAGAGAGTGTCTCCCCACTTAATTTTGTAGGTTACTCCCGCAGGCTTTGTTTCGGCTGTTGGTGGAGGAACAGGTTTTACATCCTCTGCCTTTTCTATAACTACAACTTCATCTTCCTTTGCTACTGGAACAGGATCTTCTTTTTTCTCCTTGGTCTTTTTTTCCTTTGGAGCTTCTGCTGTCTTTTCTACTGCAGTATCCTGATTTTTCTGTGAATGTCTGAGTCGCAGATTGAACTTTGTTGGCAAAACAAGAAGTACAAGTGCAGTTGCAATAAGACAGATTATTGCGCAGATTATACAGATAATAACTGGTGCACGGGTTTTCTTCTTAAAATCGTCATCCTGATTTTCTGAAGAATTACCCATTTCGGTTTCTTTGTCGTACAGGCCAGAAAAGTCCATCCCACCAGTTTCTGCAACAGGTGCCGGCTCATCATCAAAGTCTGGCATTTCAAAGGAGTCGTCGGCAGGTGTATCTTCAAGCGTTGTGTCTTCAAGGGTTGTATCGTCATCAGAAGAAATGTCTGCAAATCCCATTGAGTCTTCTGCAATAGTTGTATCGTCTGCAGGAGTTTCGTCAAAGTCAGGAAGTGTGTCTTCTGCAATAGTTGTGTCATCCGCAACGGTTGCGTCTTCTGCAGGTGTCTCATCAAAATCCGGCAGGTCGTCAGTATTAAATGTGTCATCGTCGGCAGGTGCAGCGTCTTCTGTTATTGTTGTTTCGTCAAAGTCTGGGAGTGTGTCGTCGGCAACAGTTGCATCGTCTGTAAGAATTGTATCGTCAGCAGGAGCTTCTTCAAAAGCCGGGAGCTCATCGGTATCAAAAGTTGCGTCATCTGCAATAGTTGCATCCTCTACAGGAGCTTCTTCAAAAGTTTCATCCCCCGCATCAAAGCTTGCAAGACCTTCGTCCACCGGTGCTTCTTCTTCAAAGTCCGGCAGCTCGTCGTCTGCAATTGTCGCATCGTCATCGTCTTTATTTGATGCAATAGCAGCGGCAGCTAAAAGTCCAGCCCCTGCAACAGCAGCACCAGCAGCAATTGCAGCACCGTTTCCAGAGTCGTCGTCTTCAGCAGCAACTTCTTCCTCGGCAACAGCCTCTTCCTCTACAGGCATTTCCTCTTCTTCTGCAACAACATCGTCTGCAACAGCATCTTCAATAGAATAATCATCGGCCTGCTGGCGTTCTTCTTCTGTGCGCGAAACAAGTGTCATTTCTGAATTGCTTGTTGTTCCTGTTTCAGGGTCTGCAATAGAATAAGAAAGCTCGCCGTCTTCGTTAAGGTCTACATCAAAAGAAATGCTTGGTTCACCATTAGGATGTTCATTGAGGTTTTCAATTTTAAGGGTATCAATATACTCTGCATCTTCCATAGAGCAGGTCTTTGAACGATACAGGTCAACCATAACGCAAGTCTGATTGTTATGCGCTGTTGTAAGTTCAAGAGTCTTTTTCTGTGCCGACCCTTCTTCCATAATTGGATAGAACGAGCCGTCTGCAAGTTTAATTCCGACAGTCCTCATAGATAAACCTCAATTATTAATTACTTTTTTATATTACTGATAAGTATATTCTGACATTGCAATAAGTTCGTTTACAGTTGTACCAAACTTCTGCGCAATATTGTATTCAGAAACCTTTGAAACATTTCCGCCTGCATCATATTTGATGATAATGCGGTTTGTTACCTGCTTAGTTGCATCATAGGTTGTAATTTCTGAAAGTGTTCCGTTAGAAGCATAGCGGAAAACCTTTCTTTCTGTCTGTTCAGAATAGGTATCGTAGGTCAAAAGGCTGTCAATTCTTCCGTCGTCTGAATAAGTATAAGTTTCCTGAATATCAAGTGAACCGTCTGCTGCATATTCATAAACGTCGGCAAGCTTTCCGGCCGGATTGTATTTGTATACAATTTTCCACAAAAGGGCTCCGTCGCCGTCATAACCTGTTTCGTCTGCAAGCTTTCCGTCGGTATACTGGAAAATTGTTCTGGCCTTTAAAATGCCGCCCTTGTCATATTCAGAAACATCTGCCTTCTGTCCGTTATTGTAGGTATTTACGTTGCGCCACAAAAGCTTTGAATCTGCATCATAAGCGTTCTGCTCTGTAAGGTTTCCGTAAACATCATATTTATTTGCAATTTTGCTTATTACGGCATCTCTTGCAGAAAGCTCTGTAATTTCTACAGCGCGGCCTGCATTGTCCAGAGTTGTAATTGTCTTTAAAACCGGTGTACGGGTAAGGTTTCCAAATTTTGAACCAATGTCGTAATCAATCTGTGTATAATTTTTTACATTGCCATTGATTTGAACATAATTAAAAATGTCCAGACCAAAGAGTGAAAAGCTCATTGCAGCAGCTGCAACAAGAGTTATAATCTTTTTCATAGTGCCTCCAAACTCAATCTTTAATTCAATTAAGATTTGTGCTACTATTATATCACAATATAGAAAAAAATGGGAGATATTTTTGAATTCTATTCAATGGCAGGCCTTCTGCAGCTTTAAAAAGGAATTTAAGCAAAAAATTGATGAATGGTCCTGTCTCATTCCAAATCTTGCACAACTGCAAAAACAGGCCGCAGAGCTTGCAAAAACTCCCGCCTACCCCTTTGAAACTCCCGTTGTTTACAATACCGATCTGGACAAAATTACTCCGCAGGATGAAATCAAACTCATAGTGATTGGCGATAACCCCGGAAAAGACGAGCAGCTTGCAAAAAACCAGCGTTACCTTTGCGGCCAGGCAGGTAAAATTGCAGACGGATTTTTTAAGCGCAACCTGTCGCTTGGCGTAGACTTTAGAAAAAATGTAATTATCTTAAATAAAACCCCCGTTCACAGTGCCAAAACAGCACAACTGCGCACAATGATGAAAAACGGTGGTCCGGAAGTTGAACAGCTTATTCTGCAAAGCCAGCTGTGGATGGCTCAAAAAACTGCGGAGCTTACCAAAAATCTTGGCTGCCAGCTTTGGCTCGTGGGCTATTCCGAACTCAAGGGTAAAGGCTTTTTTGTTCCTTACCGCGACCAGCTCAAGTCCAGCTTATATACAACACCGGCCTGGCAGAACGTATATGTGTTCCAGCATTTTTCCATGAACCGATTTACAATTGATCTTGGAGAATTTGTTCAGAAAAATAAACTTAGCGACAAAGCGCTTGAAGAACAGATAAGGCTGGTGGGGGAATTTCATAAAAGGGAAATTTTTGGATAAAGCTGTGGATTGCTTCGCTGCGCTCGCAATGACGTTCTTTTAGTGCTTGTCTTTGATGATTTCGTTTTCGGAGGCTTCTTCTTCGGTAGGAAGCTCGCGTCCTTCTACGGCAGCAAGTTCTTTTGCAAGGTTCTTTCTGTTAATTGCACGGTTTGTATAATGAATAACGCTAAAGAAGATTACCATAAAGATAAAGCCTTCCAAAAGAATTGCAGTTCCCTTGAGCTTACCAATAAAGAACGAAAGAATTACCATGCCGCACAAAAGGGTCTGAATAAACACAATAAGGTGCAAGGCCTGCTTTTTTGTATAACCAATATTCAAAAGCTTGTGATGCAGGTGTGCGCGGTCCGGAGACATAATAGGTCGTTTGTCGCGTAAACGGCGCCAGATTGCAGCAATTGTATCAAAAACCGGGAATGCGGTAAGAATGAGCATGATAAGGAATTTGTTGTATTCAAAAATATCGCTGGAAGTATAAAGCGGAATGGTAGCAATCATAAAGCCCAGAAACTGACTTCCATCGTCGCCCATAAAAAGCTTGGCAGGCGGCCAGTTAAAGCAAAGGAATCCAAAAATTGCACCGCCCAGAATAAAGCAGATACCGGCTTCCATATTGTTGGAAAGAAGATAAAGCACTCCAAGAGTTGTAACGGCTGTAAACGAAAGCGAACCGCAAAGACCGTCAAGACCGTCAATAAGATTGTAAGCGTTTATTACTCCAAGTACCCAACCAAAGGTAAGGATATAACTGATTGGTACCGGCAAAACCCATCCAAAAATCTGAGTAAAGCGGTAACCGTTAAAGGTAACAAGTGCAGTTGCAGCCAGCTGAACTGCCAGTTTGAGCTTTGCAGAAAGAGTCAAAATATCATCAAGCAGACCAAAAACAAAAATAATAAGACCTGCAATCAGAATAGGAAGAGAACGTAAAACACTGAGCTGGGTTGTAAAAACAAGA
>JAFYDO010000157.1 GCA_017544745.1 Treponema sp.
GGCGAGCTTAAGGATGCAATGCTGCGTCAGGATGTAATTATGCAGACTATTGCGGGAGGCAAGGCACAAAATGGCTAATAAATTTACAAATTGGGTAAAAAAACTGTTTCAGTCTCAGCTTGCAATTCCTATTGTTGCACTGCTGATTCTGGTAATCTTTAACCTTATTCGGGACCCAAGCTTCTTTTCTATTGCAATTAAAAAGAACAACCTTGGAAACACTGTACTTTCGGTAAACCTTATCAGTATCTTAAATGGTGCTTCTGAGCTTGTAATTCGTGCTATAGGAATGACTCTTGTAACTTCGGCTACCAAAGGTCAGGATATTTCTATTGGTGCGGCCGCTGCTATTGCGGGTTCGGTTTTTGTAAAAATCTTGCGTGCATGGGGAATCAACGGAGGAACTATTCTTGTTGGTCTTATTTTTGCATGTTTGGTTGCTATCCTGTTCTGTCTGTTCAACGGTATGCTCATAGCAAAGTTTAACATTCAGCCGATGATTGCATCTTTGATTCTGTTTACTGCCGGACGCCCGATCGCATACTGGATTAATGGTGGTGCAACTCCTAACGTAGAAAGCCCTCTGCTTACTTACATAGGTGGATTTATTCCGCACATACCAATTCCAACGCCAATTCTTGTGGTAATAATATTCATTCTGCTTATAAACCTTCTTCTTAAAAAGACAACCCTGAGTCTTTATATTCAGGCTGTCGGAATTAATGAGAGGGCCGCAAAGCTCAACGGTATTAATCCTGTAGTATGGAAGCTCGTAGTTTTTGTAATCCTTGGTGTATGTGTAACAATGGCTGGTTCCATCAACGTATGCCGAATTGGATTGATCAACCACGAAACAATCCTTCTTGATATAGAAATGGACGCAATTCTTGCAGTTGCTATTGGTGGTAACTCACTTGGTGGCGGTAAGTTTAAGCTTTCTGGTTCTATTCTTGGTGCTTACATTATCCAGGCTCTTACAATTACACTGTATGCAATGAAGGTTAGCTCTACTGCCATTAAGGCATACAAAGCTGTAGTAATCATCATCATCGTAATTGTTGGTTCTCCTGTTGTTAAGCAGTGGTTTGGCAAGCTCAAGAACAGATTCATGGAATTAAGAGGAAAACCTGCAGCTAATGCAGCAGTAGTGGAGGCAAAGTAAAATGGCATTTAATAAGAATAAAACAGAGTCTGCAACAAAAATCAAAAAAGACAGACAGCCTATTTCCAACACAAACCTGCTGCTTACAATTACTATCTGTACATTTGTAATAATGTATCTGTTTGGTATGATTGTTTTTGGCGGCGGATTTTTGAATCCTCAGCAGTTCTTTGATATCTTTAATAACAATGCATACCTTATCATGGTAGCCTGTGGTCTTACAATCGTAATGATTACCGGCGGTATTGATATTTCGGTAGGTGGAACTGTTGCTCTTATTACAATGACTTCGGTTGTTGTAATGGAAAATCACGGTGGCGGTATTTTTACTTCTATCCTTATTTCTTTGGGTATTGGTCTTGCTATGGGTGCTGTACAGGGCTTCTGTGTAGCTTACCTTAAGATCCAGCCGTTCATTGTTACTCTTGCCGGTATGTTCTTTACACGCGGTATGACAACAATTGTAAGTAAGGTACCAGTAACTGCAACTAACGAAAAATTTAATGCTCTTAAAGACGTAATGATAAATCTTCCTGGAATTGGACGCTATGCCCGTAACGGAAACTTTATCAACTCGTATATCGAAGTAGGTGTCGTAATTGTAGTAGTCGTTCTTCTCCTCCTTTGGGCGATGCTAAAATGGACACGCTTTGGACGCAACCTTTACGCAGTAGGTGGAAACAACGAAAGTGCACTCATGCTTGGTATTAACGTACAGAGAACTAAGTTCTTTGCTTACCTTTTGACAGGCGTGCTTGCAGGAATTGGTGGTTTTGTTTACCTGCTTCATACAGGTGCAGGAAATGCAGCCAACGCAACACAGGCAGAAATGCAGGCAATTGCTTCATCAATCATTGGTGGAACCTTGCTTAGTGGTGGTGTTGGAAGCGTAATTGGAACTTTGTTCGGCGTTATGTCGCTCAAGACTATAAACAGTATTGTAGTTGCATCCGGACTGAGGGAACCTTACTGGCAGAGTATTACCATTGGTCTTATGCTCTGTTTCTTTATCCTCTTACAGAGTGTAATTCTGTCTTACAGAAAACGCAAGCTTGGTAACATAGCCGGCTAGCATGTCATTTTTCAAACGACAGTTTGTACTCGCGGGGCGAAAGCCCCGTATTTTTTTTAAATATGTAACTAAAATAGTGCGGGTCGCTAAAGCCGCATTCATACGCAATGTCGTAGCCCTTCATGTCTGTTTCTTTCATAAGGCGCTTGGCATTTTCTATGCGCACATTGGTAAGATATTCAATAAAGGTTGTCTTGCATTCGTGCGAAAAAATTGTACTAAAGTGATTAGGACTCATAGCTACAGCTTCTGCAACGGTTGTAAGGGTAGTGTTCTGGTCTGCGTAGTTTTCTTCTATAAATTTTTTAGCCTTTAAGATTGTGTCGCCGTATTTACCGGTCATTTTTGAATCGCGGTATTCAAGTGCAAAGTTGAGCACATCTTCCAGGGTTTTTACAAAGATTTTTTCGTCGCGTACGGCGTTGTCCAGATACTGCCTCTGAACAATTTCGGGGTTTATCTGCTTTATGTCTCCGCCAAGATTTTCTACGAGCTTGGAAACTGCAAAAATCATGTCTACCAGAAGGTAAGAAGCAAATACATTAAACTGGCTCGGGTTATCATAAATAAGCGCCATTGATTCTTCTATTATTGTAGAGATGTCGTTTTTGGAAGCGTATTTAAGGCGGTCTACAATCGGGTCGCTGTCTTTGAGTTCAAAAAGTCCGTTGCTGCCCGAAAGTGGAATATCGTCGCTGCTTATGATGCGGTTCTGTGCGTTTTGTGTATTGTCTGCACTGATAGTGTCTGCGTCGGTAATTTTTTTTGCGTCCTCGTAGGAAGAAGGCAAAAGCGAAAGGTGGTCTACGGTTTTACCAATTCCGGTTATTACATAGCAGTCTTCGTTCTGTGTTGCAATATGTTCAATTGTTTCGGCCAGACGGAAAACATTTTCTTCCAGCTCGGTTGGTGCAGAGCCCTTGCAGATACATACAAGACGGTTAGTGTGATGAAAAAACGAATAAGTCTGGTCCCAGGTTCCTGAATAAGAATTCAAACGGCTGCAGGCTTCTTCCTGGTTGCGTATATTGTGTGTACGGCTTTCTATTCGGCTTATAAAGATTTTGTAGCAGCGCGAAAGCAGGTCTATTCCAACCTCCTGACATTTTGCCATAAGGTTTGTCATATCTGCGGCGCCATGTACAAGGTTGTTTAAGAATTCTTTTTGAACAAGCTTTTCGTGAGTCTTGAGCTCTTCCTTCATGCGGGTAATGTCGCTTTGCTGTGTACGTTCGCGGTCTATCTGTGTTGCAATTTTTTTAAGGCTCGAAATAACCTCTTCGCTTGTAAACGGCTTTAGAAGGTAGTCTTCTACACCAATTGAAATTGCTTTTTTTGCATAGTCAAATTCGTCGTGGCCCGAAAGGATTATGATTTTTATCCACGGCTGGGTTTTCTTTATTGCGGCAGACAGTTCAAGACCATCCATAAACGGCATCTTTATGTCTGTAATGAGGATATCGGGCTTAAGTTCATGAATCATAGAAAGCGCAATTTCGCCGTCGGTTGCTTCTCCCGCAAAGGAGAACCCTGCTTCTTCCCAGTTTATTTTGGAACGAATTCCTTCGAGAACAATTGGCTCATCATCTACAAGAAAAACGCTATACATCCTGCTCCTCAAATGTGCACGGTATTGTAAAACTAATCGTGCTGCCTTTCTTATGCTCTGATTGTATCACAAGACCGTCGGTTTTGTCTCCGTAATAAAGCTTAAGCTTTTTATTTACATTGTAAAGTCCGTATACCGAGCTAAGCTTTTCTGCATTTGCAGACGCATCCTTAAGTTCGTTTTTTACCTGGCCAAGGCGTTCTTCGGTAAAGCCCGCTCCGTCGTCGGTAACTGTAAAGGTTATAAAGGTATGCGTATCGTCGGTATATTCTGCCGTTACCTTAAGGTGGCCCCGTCCGCGCTTGTTTTTAATGCCGTGGTAAATTGCATTTTCTACCAGCGGCTGAAGCACCAGCTTTATGATTTTAAATTCCAAGAGGGAAGGGTCGGCCTGGATCTCGTAGTTTAAAATATCTGCATAACGAATTTTCTGAATTGTAAGATAGTTTTTAATGTGGTCCAGCTCCTGACCTATTGTAATCCATTCGTGTCCGCGGCTAAGAGAAATGCGAAGGAAGTCTGAAAAGGCCTTTGTAATTCGTACAACCTCGTCGGTTTTTTCTTCTTCGGCCAGCCAGATAATTGTATCAAAAGTATTGTATAAAAAGTGTGGAGTAATCTGTGCCTGAAGGGCCTTCATTTCTGCTTTTTGGAAATTCTTCTGCTCCTGAATATTTTTCTTAATAAGAACGTCAATCTGCTCGGTCATGGTGTTCATGTTCTGTGCAAGAGTGTCCAGCTCCGAAACATGAGGAATGTCTATGCGTGCAGTAAGGTCTCCGTTAGCAACCTTTGTAGAAAGCTTTTCCATATCTGCAATAGGATTTTGAATTGCACGAGAAACCGACTTAAAGCTCCTGAACGAAATTAATACTGCAAGAATTGTAATAATAATTTGAATTGCAGTAAGAATTATGGATGTAGTTCTTATTGATTGGTTTGTGCGGTTTGCAGATTCAATTTCGGTAACAATAAAGTCCTGAATCAAATCCGAAAAAAGTGCGGTAATTGTTCGTATTTCATCCAGGGCTGCTTCGTTCTGGGTAACCGTACTTCCGTTTTTCATATTGGTAATGAGCATGTCTATGTTACGGCGCAATGTAAGGTTTGCCCTGTTTGCAACCTCCAGCTTGGCACGGCTTTGGGAGTTCTGATTTTTTAAGAGCATGAGGGTAAGACCGGTGGTAATTTCATCCATCATTTTGTTCTGGTCACCGTCTGCAATTTCCTTTTTACCGCAGATAATTTCCCAAAGCTCAGAAGGAATGTCATCGCTGGCAATTTCGTTTATTCTGTTTGCGCGGCTTACGTTCCAGATAATCTGATTATATTGGTTTGTATGAATCTGCGAAGCAATTATGGAATACACCGACGGAATGAACGTAATGCTTACAATAGAAATGTAGGTTATGAGAAGCGTCTTCCTAAAGCTCTTTTTGTGTTCCAAAAATTCCAAAGCCGGTTCCCCTTAGTAGCCGCGCGGCATGTACAGAGAAAAATCATCATCTTCTGTAAAAACCGATTCGGTGTTGTAGGTAATGCGAGGAATAGGTGTTCCTTCTGCAATCTGCTTTACCAGGCTCATGAGCATTGGTCCAAGATTCGGGTTACATTCAACAACACAGTTGAGTTTTCCTTCGATAAGTGCATCTATGGATTTTTGCTCTGCATCTACACTTATCATGATTGTATTTCTTGTGTTTACGCTGTACTGCTCTATGGAATCCAAAAGTCCAAGCGTCATGGAATCGTTGTGCGAATAAACTGCGTCAATTTTCTGACCGTTGTAATACAGTCCGTCCCTGCGAATTGTGCTGGTTATAAGGTTTTCGCCAATCTCTTTTCCTCTTGAACGCAGAAAGTCTCCGTCTTCGGAATGAATTATCTGGAATTTTGAATCTCCCGCAATTACTTCTCTAAAGCCCTTTGCACGTTCTCGTACTACAGAAGAATTTTCTGTCCCCGACATTTCAAGAATATTAATTGTTCTGTTTGAATTTTTACATTTGTTTACAAGAAAGTGAGCGGCACGTCTGCCTTCTTCAATTCCGTTTTCGCCCAAAAAGCCTGCATACAGCGACTGGTCTGCATTAATCTGACGGTCTACAACAATTACCGGAATGCCTGCTTCCTGTGCTTCGGTAAGAACATTGTCCCAGCCGTCTTCTACAATAGGAACAAAAGCAATTACATCTACCTGGTACACAATAAAAGAACGGATTGCCTTGAGCTGATTTTCCTGCTTCTGCTGTGCGTCATCAAAAATAATCTGAATGTCATTTTCTTCTGCCGCTTCAATTATGGACTGTGTGTTTCTGGTTCTCCAGGCACTCTCCGATCCAATCTGCGAAAATCCAAGAATGAGCCTGTCCGCAGTCTGTTCCGGTTCTACAGTTTCCTTTTTTTTGCAGGAAATAAGTGCCCCCGCCAGCGCCCCGAGAATTAATATTATAAGAATACTTTTTCTATTTTTCATCATCTTTAATTATACACTGTTTTTGCACGGGCGTCATTAGAAAAAAAATGCAAACAATAATTGCTTTAAAAGCCATATGGCGTTATAATAAAAGACAAATGGCGACTATATAATTATTGCAAAGGAGGTGCGCTTATGAAAGCATTAAAAGAGTATTCCCCTGTAAACTGTCGTTTTCTGGCATTAAAGGGTGTCCCAAAAAATGAATACAACAGTTTTATTCATATTGTCTTTAATTATACAGATAAAGAATTTGCTGTAATTGCCGGAACAAGTGCACGTACTCTTTCACGCCTTAAACCTACACAAAATATTCCTCAGCAGGCAGCAGAGGTAACTATTTCTCTTATGCGTGCTTATGACAAGGCCAGTAAAATTTTTGGTTCACAGGAAACAGCTGTCAAATGGCTTAAATCTCCAAATCAGATTCTGGGCGGAATAACACCTGTGCAGGCAATGAGTTCCCGTTTTGGTGCCGAAGAAGTAATGGATATTCTTGGCCGCATGGAATATGGAGTTTATTCATAACAGGCGGGCCGGTAAAAAATGGTTGTATTTAGAATTGCCCGTAAAGAACACATACAGGATTTATCTGGACGAGGCGCAGAATTATTTGGCGGCCGCTGGAACGAAAAGGGTATTCCTGCACTTTATACATCCTCATCACTTTCTCTTGCCGCTCTGGAAATCCTTGCTCATACAGATAAATCCATGCCTCCTGTAAACATGGCCTATGCAAAAATCTATGTTCCCGATCGTGCTCTTCCAATGAAAATTCTCAAGCTGCCAACGGACGAAACAGAAATAGGCTATGGCAGCCAGTGGCTCAGAGAAAAAAAAGGGCTCATGCTCAAAGTTCCTTCTGTTATTCTTCCATATGAATACGACCACGAATTCAATCTGCTCTTAAACCCTCTGCACCCCGAATACAAAAAAATCTTTGTCGCCGAATATCACGATTTTTCCTTTGATGTAAGATTGATACAAGAGATGGATAATTGAAGAATCCATTCATCCATATTATAATAAATCATTCTATTGTTACGGAGTCATGCGTTATGAAAACCATTTTCAAGACCTCAAAAAAAATTATTCTGGGAGGAGCTCTTTTATGTATACTAGCTCTCTTTACCACCTCCTGCGAAAACTTTCTTAAGGGCGCAAATATCCGGGAAGA
>JAFYDO010000158.1 GCA_017544745.1 Treponema sp.
GGAGCATTTTCTTTCAGTTACGCTAAACGGCGGGCATGATATCATCCAGATTCATGTGGTGGCGGTAGGAACCTGCAATAGACTTTCTGTTCATGCAAGGGATGTTTTTGCAGATGCAATTAAGGATAATGCAGCGGGAATTATTTTGTGTCATAATCATCCTTCGGGTAATTCGGAACCTTCCAGCGAGGATGTAGAGACTACGAGGAGCCTGCTTAAGGTATCTGAAATTGTTGGAATTCCTATTTTAGATCATATAATTATAGACTATAATAGTTATTATAGTTTTATGGAGAACGGTCTGTTCAAATCAGGCGTTAGTTAGGTGTATGAATGTAAAAAGATTTTTTTCGGTATTGTTAGTTTTTGCTGTTGCTGTATGCTCTTTGTCTGCTTTGTCTATAGAAATAGATTTGGGCTATGACGGCAGTAATGTCCGCGAGCCTGATACAAAAAAACGCCGTGATGATGATTATGCAGGTGTTATAATCAAAACAAATGTAGAAGACGCAATAATTTTAATTGACGGAGAAGCTGTAGGAAAGGCTCCTTATGCAACGGTGGAGCTTTCGGCAAAATACTATAATCTGGAAATCCGCAAGTCCGGCTACGATACAATAAAATGCCGCATTCATCCAAAAAGATACTACACCTATACTTACAATTTTGTAATGGTAAAAACCTGCGGTTACATCAGTGTAAAAGGTGCCCCGGAGGGTGCCGCAATCTATGTTAATGGTTCAAGATATTCATATTTTCCATTGGAGGTGGACCCGGGTAATTATACTGTTAAGGTTCGCAAATTTGGCTATGATGATTTTGTAAAAGATGTTTATGTTGCAAATCATAAAACTGCAGCAGTTGATGTTTCCATGAAGGTTTCGCCATTTACTGTAAGCAGATTTAAGGTTTCAAAAACTGTAATAAATCCTAATTATAATTCTTCAATCGGCAAAACTGAATTTTCATTTTATGTAACAAATACCGGTTCTGCCATTCTTACTGTAAGCGACCGATACGGAAACGTTGTGTGGGATCATCGCTATTCAAGCTTTAGCACCTGGGAACAGAGCATTAACTGGAATGGTACCGGCTCTGGTGGAGAACGGCTTCCTGATGGAACATACACGGTTACCTTGTCCAGCTATGACAGCGAATATTCCGAAAAGATAAGAATAGACCGCAGTCTTTCGTATCCGCTGCAGGCCTTTACTCCAAATGGAAGCGGTATAGGAACTATGCCTTTTGCTTTTGCGAGTCAGGTTAATTATACAAAGCTTTTTGCAGATGTCGGACCTTCTCTTATTGCAAGCGACAACAAAATAAAGTTTAATGCAATTCCTGCAACTGTTGGTATTGTTATAGATTTTGCCCGTCATTTTGAGCTTGCAGGTTCTTTTGGTTCAAATATTGGAGTTGCTTCTGTAAAGGAGACCAGTATAAAAGGTGGCGTTAGCTTTAAGGGGACAGGTTCTGCACGCATAGCCAGCGGCTTGTCACTTAATTTTGCCGGTTTTGGCTCTTATAATTATGATCTTCTTAATCAAAGTGGTTTTGGATTGGGTCTTTCAATGGGTTTGGAAACTTCAGGGCTTTATCTGGGAGCAACCGGTGAATACACATTTGGAATTCATGAAAAAGAAGACGTTCTTAAATATGGTGCGGCACTTTCTGTAATGCCTTCTCGAAATCTGCGTTTTAGCGGCTGGGGGGCTATAATTAATAATACAAGCTTTGAAGCAGGTGTAGAACTTATTTCTCTACCGGCAAATGGTTCGCTCAGCTTTGATGCAAAGGCCTGGATGGAAACAGGAATTAAAGACCAGAAAAATGTTGTAATAAACGGCAAATTCGGGTTGTCATATTTATTCTGATTTATTAAATTTATAGTATGAAGCTTTATACAAGAGGACAGGTTGCCAGAC
>JAFYDO010000159.1 GCA_017544745.1 Treponema sp.
ATTTCAGAATATGCTTTTTCTTCAATATTTAATCATAATCCGGACAGACCTAAAAAACTGCTGCTGCACAAGGAAGAAATCAAGAAAATTTCAAGAAAAATTGACCAGAAAGGTTACACTCTCATACCTTTAGATGTTTATTTAAAGGATGGACGTGTAAAAATTTCTCTTGGAGTATGTAAAGGTAAAAAGCAGTTTGATAAACGCGAAACCATTAAGAGCCGCGATTTAAACCGCGATATTCAAAGAGAGTTTTCTGCAAAGCTCAGGGGCTAAGTGAGGAAGATTTGAAGATAAATAAAACTGCATTAAAAAACAGTTTAAGCTTCTCTAAAAAAACAATCCTTGTACTTGCATATACCCTTTTATTCTGCGCTGCTGTTTTTGCGCAATCCAAATATTCAATAGACTATTACGGAATAATGGCAGACGGTGTAGATGACAATATGTCCAAAATGACCAGCGACCTCTATTACACACAGCTTTGCGAAATAAATAACTACACAGTTACAGATAAACGCGACAGCATAAGACTGGCTGCAGTTCCAGATTCAAGCAAATTAAATGCAGACAAGCTTTCATTCTACGCAATCATTACTAAAGCGCAGGATTCCGGTAAGTGGATTTCTACAATAAGCATTTATGACGGAATAAAAAAGCGAACCTATTCAGAATCCAAGGAATACGATTCCTTTTATAAAATCCTTATGGAGCCAAAATCTACCCTTCAGCAGACAATTACAGGACTTTTAAACAGTACAGGTTCAAGTGCAACAGCTTCTGCAGGCTCTTCTACAAGTACTACAACAGTTCAGTCTACAGAATTCCTTTCGGGAACCTGGGGCGGCGAAGATTCCATAGACAAAATTGTAATAATGAGGGGCGGACGCGGCTTTGTAATCTTTAAGAACGGCGCTTCCATGAATATTACTGTAGAGATTAAGTCTTCCGGCGGAGGCCAGAACATAATAATCACTCAAAACGGCAAAGCAAATGCATCGTTCTTTACAGATCTTCCACGAGAACTTGCATTAAAAGAAGCAGTAAATGCACAGCCAATCAAATGGGTTTTTCAGGCTTTAGACGACAATACCTTAAATGGAATTAAAAATACACTTGTTTTAGACGGAACAACTGCTGCAAGCGGTACAATAAACGTTACCTGGAAGAGAAAATCTTAAATCAGCTTAATTAAGAGGGACATTGTATACCGGAATACCTGTTACCGGTACTTTTTTGTTTTTTGAAAGGCTTATTTCACCTTTTCTAAAATCACTTATAAGAAGAATAAGCAGAACTGCAAGTGCTGCAACAATTCCGCAAAGCTTGCATAACTTTTCGGATACATATTCAGGTTCAACATGGCGTACTACAGAACCTGTATCATAAAGTGTGTTCTGGTATGGTTTAAGGCCTGTAATCTTTACAAGCTTTTCATCATCAGTTACATAATCCATTTTACGTGCATAAGCGGCAATAACTGCCTTGTCATTTTTAAGGGCATTAAGCTCCAGAGTAAGCTCTGTATTAATATTTTGAATCTCTGCCTTCTGTTTGCTTACAATTCTTTTCTGTTCTTCCATCTGAGAATAACACTTAAGGCTATTCTGACCAAAACAAAGAGACATAACTACATAAACCAGAGTACCAGCAAACAAAACCGTTAAATACTTAGCACGTTTCATAATATATTTTAATTATCGGACGATTATTTTAGTTTTCTGAATTAAAAATGTGTGATATAATAAATAAATTAAGTTTGAATTTTTCTATTTATATTATATAATTATACCGATAATAATTGTATAATTATATATCATTGAGAGGAATTAAATGAGCGATTCTACAGAAAACACAAACGAACTTGACAGTTACGGAGTTTGGGTAAAAAATAATAAGCAGGAAGAACAGCCGGCAGATGATTTAAATTTTGCTGACTCTCTTGACTTACCGGATTTTGAAGAATCCACAGATCTGGACGAAACAGATTTTAATGACATGTTCAAGGAAGATGATACAATCAACCTTGACTCTTCCGCAGATGACACTACCCTCACAGACGATGAACTTATGAATATAACAAACGGAGACGGAATTGAAATTGCAGAAGAACCTTTTGAAGAAAATTCTGTTTCCGATGCAGACCTCTCAGACTTTATGACAGAAGATCCAGTAGAAGAATCGCAGGATGATATGTCTGATCTTAATGTACCGGAAGTTTCTATCGAAGATCCTTCTGAGGCTGCAGAAGCTCCTGCAGATGAAACTACTCTTGATGATTTTAGCTTTGATGAAATAACAGATACAAGTGATACTGCTCCTGAAACAACTGAAGAAGAAGTAACAGAAGAGTTTGGAATGCAGGATTCTTTAAGTGAAGAAGTTTCTGTAGATGACTTTGGCGTAGACGAAGCTTCTGACGACAGCGAACAGGAAATCTCTCTTGATGACTTTATGGACGAAGGCTTTTCTGATGAATCTGTTGCTTCGGGAAACAACGGCTTTGCTGCAGATACAGTACCTGCTGGAGGAGACACCGAAGAAGTTTCACTTGATGACTTTGTAGACATGAGCGAATTTGGAGTATCCGATGAAGCTCCTAAAAAAGAAGAAGCAATTGTTGACGAAAAACCTCTTGATATGGATATAAGCTTTGATTCTTCTGCAGATACAATTCAGACCGAAGAGAACTTTGAAGAAGAAGCTCCTCTTTCTGATGATTTTGAAGACACAGAAGAAGAAGTTATAGAAGAAACACCGGTAGAAGAAGAAACTGAAGTTACCGAAAGCTTTGGTTCAAACGATATTGAAGCCGAAGAAGTTGACCTTTCTGACTTTGGAATTGATGCTGATGCAGAAGAAACACCTGTTACTCAGGACGTAGAAAGCTCTAAGCTTAAGGATACTGTAGTTGATTATGATCTTGCTGTAGATAACGATCACATGAGTGCAGCTCCTGTTGTAAACGAAATTAAATCTTCTGCAGAACCAGAAGAAACTCTTGAAGAAATTACAGATGAACCTGCCCCAATTTCTGGTGCAGATTCAGGATTGCTGCAGCAGATTGTTGCAGACCTTTCTAACCTTAAAGCCGAAATAAACAGTCTTAAAACAAATCTTGAAGAAATGAAGTCTGCTCCAGTAAGTGCACCTTCTGAAGCAAGCGGAATTGTTGGTGAAGAAAATGCAATCGAAGAAGAAGTTATAGAAGATACTTCTGACAATGCAGATACCGGATTCTTCTCTGGAGATGACGGAGATGATACAATTGCCCTTTCTACAGACGAGCTTACAAACATTCTTAATACAGCAGACTTTAACAGCGAAGAAGAAGTTGTAGAACAGAGTACTGAAGATGAGTTGCCAACTGAAACAACTGTAGAAGAAAGTACAATTGAAGAAGAATCTCCTTTTGGCGAAGAAGGACCACTTGATGAAGGAATTATTGCAGATGAAATTGCTGCAGATAATTTCCAGGTTCCAGATCAGAAAGCAGATGAACTCACCTACGACTTTACAGATGAAAATCTTAACGAACCAAACCTTGATGAAATAGAAATTGATGAAGATACTCTTGAAGATGATCTTCCGGATGAGATTTCAATTCCTAAGGAAGACAACATTCTTGTAGAATCATCTTCTTCTGATTTTATGGATTCCGTACAGGATACAACAGAAGACAGAGTTACAGAAGAGGCTCCGGTTGCTGAAGAACCAGCCTTCTCTACTGTAGACAATCTCTTTGATGAATCAAACGGTTTTGCAGCTGGAATGGACGAGCCTGCTGCAGAAGAGCCTGTAATTGAAGAAACAATTGCAGAAGAAGAGCCGGTTGCAGAAGAACCTGTTTTTGAAGAACAGACTGAAGAGGAAGAACCTGTAATCGAAGAGACTATTGCAGAAGAGGAACCTTTTGTAGAAGAAACAGTTGCAGAGGAAGAACCTGTAATTGAAGAAACCTTCGTAGAAGAAGAGCCTGCTGCAGAGGAACCTGCTTTTGATGTAGTTGAAGAAGAAGAACCGGTTGCAGAAGAAGAATCCTTTGTTTCAGAAGAAGAAGTAATGCAGGATATGCCGGCTGAAGTAATTCCTGAACCAGAGCTTGAAAATGACTTTGTTTCTCATGAGGATGAAAACAACGACCTTACAGAAAGCAATATTGACTATCTTACTACCGAAGAAACAGAAGCTCAGGATGCTGCTGACGAAAATGCAGAGCTTAAGAAAGATATTAAATCTGTTCTGCTTTATATGGATCAGCTCCTTGAAAATCTTCCTGAAGAAAAGATTGTTGAGTTTGCAAAGTCTGACGAGTTTACAACCTATAAAAAACTTTTCTCTGAATTAGGACTTTCTTAATGGGACTATTAGATAGATTATCTGCAACAAACGTGGAGGCAAAACCTGCACCAAAGCCTATTGCAGATAAAACAGTTATTCAAAAAAAATCCAATACTGTCGGATTATTAAAAAAATCACTTGGTATAGAAAATACCCAGGTGGTAGAAAAGGTGCCTCCAGCACCAAAAGACAGATTGGATTTTTTTGATTTTATAAACAGACATTCAATTCAATACGCTGCTCTCTTTACTCTTACGGACAATATTTATTATGCCCAATATTCTGCAGGCTTTGACGGAATGTCTGTATGCCAGTCTGTTTCTACAAAGGATTTTTGGGATGGACTTGCTCCTCAAAGATTTAATCCTTATACCTTTAGTGCCGGCAATAATTCCATTGGTCCGCTTTATCAATTCTTCTCGGGCACACTTAAAGACAAAATTGACAGTGTATGTGTTTACCGTGCACAGGATGATTCAATTTTTGTTTTCTGTAATTTTACACTTTACAACGATCTTAAAGACATTGGCTTTATAGACGCAAAGCTGGACGACCAACTGCCACCTCATACTACACAAAGCTTTGATGTAGATTTTACCGAAGCAATTGATTCGTTTATAATTGCAAATCACAAAACAGAATACAAAGACAAAATATTTTCTGCTGTTTCAAATGCACTTTTATACAGACTTAAGGCAGCATTTAATGAAGAATCTGGTGTTAGTCTTACAAATCCTGGACAATTTAAGATTGTAATTGATTCTTCTGACACAATTCCTTTTGAGCTTATATCTAATCATCTTAGATTAGACTGTTCTTATATCCTTAATGAACATTCACAGCTTTTGTCTGTAAAAGAGTTAAAGGCGGAATAAAATTGAACCTTCAGTTTAGTGATACAAAAGATGGATTTAAAACATTTTCACTTGATAATGTTTATTTCCACTCTAAGTATGCACCGCTAACCGAAGCACAGCGTTTTGCTCAAAGCATGACACTCCCCTATAAACCCAAAATCATTTTTTTAATTGAGCCCGGCCTTTCTTATTGTTTTCCTTACATAAAGGATATGTACCCGGACAGTAAAATAGTTGCAATAAGACTTATAGATTATGATTTTCCAAAAGCAGATGTTTATGATGCGAATATAATTTATAAGGACTGCACAAATTTTAAAAGTTATTTGCTTCAAACCTTTGGAGAAGAAGCGCTTTTATCGTCCAGCATTTTTACCTGGCCGGCAGCCAAGAATGTTTTTGCAACACAAACTCAAACAATTCTGGAGCAATACAAACAGGCCCTGAATGACTGTAAAACACTTCTTGTTACAAGACAGTTCTTTGAAAAAAAATGGCTCACTAACTGCCTTAATTTTATTGATAATACAAAACGCTTTATTACATTAAAAGATAAAATTGATTTACCGGTTATTGTATGTGCTTCGGGACCTAGTCTTGTTCCCTGTCTTTCAACCTTAAAGAAAAATCAGAATAAAGTTTTTATAATTGCGTTGTCTTCTGCCCTTAGCGTTTTAATTAATCATGATATTACACCGGATCTTGTACTTTCTACAGACGGAGGCTTTTGGGCAGGAGAACATCTTAAATGTCTCACAGCTAAATCCTTTATTCCCTTAGTCTGCCCTGCCGAAGCTTATATTCCAAAAAAGCTGCTTAATAAAAATCCTGTACTTGCCCTGGAATATAATGACGACAGTTCTTTTATTTCTACGCAGATTTTGAATAAATGTAAGATTACAACTAAAGCTGCTTTGAGAAATCCTACGGTAAGTGGAACTGCAATTTATTTTGCAAACAGTATAACAGATAAACCCATTTATTTTCTTGGACTTGATTTACATGGAAACCCAGGCCTCCAGCATTCAAAGCCTAATGAACTTGAAAAAAACAACAGTATTACAGAAAGCAGGCTTACTAACAAAGAAACCAGAAATACAAGATCACGCTTTAATTCTGCATCCCTAAAAATCTATGAAGAATGGTTTGGTA
>JAFYDO010000160.1 GCA_017544745.1 Treponema sp.
AATGTTACGCATGTAATAACCAAATACAAAGAAGTATGAATAAAGCTTTAAGAAGGTGTTGTAGTCGTAATCCTTGTAATGGTCGCCGCTTATCTTTTTACCAATTGTAATAAGACCAAGAATATTGTGACCTTCGTTCAGGATGAACATTGCATCAGACTTGGTGTCTTCAAAGAATTTTGTAAGCTGTTCCTCAATTGTCGAAAGATCGTGAACATTACCAACCTGAGAGTAACATACAACAGAACGGTTTACATTCAAAAGGGTTTCAAACATTGTGCTGTTAACAGGAATTGTGGTTGTAAATCCGTTTGAAGTATAAGCAGTTTCCAGAACGTTCTTGTTGTTCAAAATGTATACGTTCATTGAGCTGGCTTCTACGTGCTTATGGAAAATATTATACATGCGGTTGATAATATCATCCATTTCGCCGGCATAATCAATTGTTGCAAGCTGGCGTTCCAGAGCAGGACCATAATCCGAAGAATACAGTCTTGAGTTGTTTGACATCATGTCCGAAATAAACAGCGCAAACAAAACAGCAATAATAGAAACTACAACAAAAGGGAAGATAAAGTTTGAAACAAAAATATCTCCGGAAGGCTGAAGGAACATTACTGCAAGTCCAATAGCTGCACCCGGAATTATGTAAGAAACAATATTCTTAAACAGTGTTGCAACATAGGCTCTTCTTGAAGGAACAGATTTTTTCTGCAGCGCCATAACAATAAGAACATACATTGCAAGGTATGCATACATATACAAAGATGCAAAAGAAGGATTTACAGCAGCAAGATACTGGAACAGATAAGTGAGTGCCCACATGAGCACAACACCTTCAAAAATTACCAGACTCTGATACTTCTGAAGCTGGCTTCCCTTTCTTTCTTCAAACACCATGAGGAAGAGGAAGGCTGTACCAGGGAGCATTACTTTGTAAAGTGCATTATAAATAAATACCCAGTCCCAAGGGAAGTATTTATTAACGTCTCCGCTAAAGAGGCGTTCTGAACCAATGTTCATGTTAAGAGAATTATCAATAGAAATATCCTGGAACTGGAAGAAGATAATATAAATTGCAAAGAAATATAAAAGCCACTGAATTATTCTTGGAAAAGCCTTGTTGATTTTGGTGGAAATACCAATAAGACCAAAGCTGAATGTAACAAGGAATACAGCATCCAGAGACAGTACAATGCGTATAAAGTTTACGGTAAGTGATTCAAGCCACTTATCCTTAAACAGCATTACAAGAATATAGATAAACAGTTCAACACAGGCAAACAAAAGAGGAACAAGAAGAGAGTTTCCTGTGTTGGAAAGGTCTGCACCCCTCTTATCTACAAAGTATGTAAGATAAATAAAGCAGAATAATAAAATACAGTTTAACAGAATAAAAATCATATTAATAACCTACCTTTGCAACCATCATTGTAACGTCATCATGAAGCTTTTTATCGCCGTTATATCTCCAGATGAGATCCACAATATCGTCAACAAATTCTTGAGGCGATTTTGACGCACTTGCAACGAGAGTCTTTTTATAAATATCTGTATCACCAAGCTCAACACCACTGTCATCCATAACTTCTGAAACACCGTCAGTTGCCATAAGGATGGTGTCTCCACGGAACAGGCGTTTTTCTGCAACAGCTACATCACCCATATCAAGAATACCTACGAGTGAAGCATTAGAAGTAAGAGGTTTGATTCGGTATCCATCCGGCGAAGGAGAAAGAATGATAGGGTCAGACATGGAAGCGTTTATATAACGGATTCTCATCTTTTCGGTATCAATAATACTAAGGAACAATACAGTATATTTATCCTGAAGGTGCATGCCCTTAATAGCTTTATCAATAGCTTTGATTACGCCAACTAAGTCTTCCTTGTCTTCGATAATCTTTACGGTGTTCATTACCAAACCCATGATGAGCGCAGCTGGAAGTCCCTTACCGGATACGTCTCCAAGCATGAGCAGGGTCTTGCTCTTATCAATAGGAAGAATTGAAAAGTAGTCTCCCGATACGTTTACAAGCGGACGGAAGTAGGTAGCAATTTTGAGGTTTGGAATATTAGGTATCTTCTGCGGAAGGAAGGACTGCTGTGTTTCGGCAAGCTGCTGCCATTCCTTTGTTGTAGCCGCAATTTCAGAAAGCTGGGAAATTGTGCGGGTACGGGTAATAAAGCGTTTATATTCTTCAAAAAGCTGTTCATAAATTGAGTTATCAAAAAGTCTTGTGTAAGTACAGAAAACGAACATATGTTGTTTTTCTGAACACAGGAAGAAACCACGGGATTTTTTAAGACGTGAGGTAACACCAAAATGGCGGTCAAAGTAGTAAAAACCGTCTTTCCAGTTCACATCAAAGTTCTGACACATTTTTTCGCGGATATTGTCAGAAGCGGTAATTCTGTTAGGGCTGTTGTATAAGGTGTAGTTTTTTTCGCGGTCAATAAGAAGGACAGAACAGTCTCCCCTTCTTTCCAAAAAGTCTCCGATAGCAACATAAAAATCATCAAGAGTATAACAGAAGCGCAAACGGTCAATAAATTTTTTGAGGATTACAGTTTCGCCTTTTTCAAGCGTTGCATGATAAATCTTTGCAACCAGGGCTCCCTTAAGCTTGATAGAAAGAAATACTACTGCCCAGAATAATGTTGAAATTGCGAGCAGGGAATAAATAGAAGGCTTTGCGTCTTGCTTTAATGGGATAATAAATAAAGCAACTCCAATAAACAAAATAACAGCAAGTGCATAAACACAAATTGTTACGATTTTTTTCCGCGTTTTATACATAGTCACCTCAAATTTATGATACTACTATTCTATCACATTATCGGCAAATTTGGGGAAAATTCGTATAAATTTTCGTCATTGCGAGCGCAGCGCGGCAATCTACGACTCTAATTTTGAAAGTGGCATCAAATCCGGGTTGCTTGGCGGGTTTTCCAGCACCATGTAGGCCTGTAAAAGCTCGCGCTGCTTACCGCTGAGCTTCTGAGGAATCTGAACCATGAGTTTAACGTAAAGGTCACCCTTGCGGCTGCTTCCTGCCATAGGAACACCCTCGCCTTTTATGCGCAAAAGCTTTCCGTTTGTGGTTCCGGAAGGGATTTTTATGGTAACTTTCTTTCCGTCGAGCGAATTTATGGTAATATCTGCACCAAGTGCTGCCTGAGCCATAGAAACCGGAACTGCACAGTACAAATCCTGACCATCGCGTTCGAAAAGCGGATGTGAATCTACGTGGAGTACTACTACCAAGTCTCCTGCTGGTCCTCCGTTTTCGCCTGCATCACCCTGGCCCGGGATTACAATGCGTTTTCCGTTGTCTGAACCGGCCGGAATCTTGAGTGACATCATCTTGCTCTTTTCGGTAATACCGGTTCCGCGGCAGCTAGGACAAGGCTTGTCAATTGTTACGCCCTTACCACGACAGGTAGGACAGGTCTGCTGAATAGTGAAAAAGCCGTTGCCCTGACGAACCTGGCCCATTCCGTTACAGGTAGGACAGGTCTTTTTGCTTGAGCCTGCAGCCCCACCCGTTCCATGACAGGCAGAACATGCTTCGTTGTGTTTAAAATGAATATCGGCGGATGTTCCGTAAACGGCATCCTTAAACTGGATGTGAAGGTCATAGCGGAGAGAAGAACCGGCTGCAGGACCACTGCGTCTGCTTCCTCCACGCGAACCGCCTCCAAAGCCACCACCAAAAATACTTTCGAAAATATCGGAGAAGCCGCCACCGGCTCCACCAAACAAGTCCGAAAAGTCGTGGAAGGCATGTGAATACTGGGCACCGCCAGCACCGCCGCCTCCCATTCCTTCAAGGCCGGCAAAACCGTACTGATCATAAATAGGGCGTTTTTCCTCGTCAGACAGGATTTCGTAGGCTTCTGTTGCTTCCTTAAACTTTTCCTCAGCTTCTTTGTCGCCGGGGTTTCGGTCCGGATGGTATTTTACAGCAAGCTTACGATAAGCCTTTTTAATTGCGTCCTGATCCGCAGATTTGTCAACACCTAATACTTCATAATAGTCGCGTTTTGCCATTTTGGTTTATCCTAAGAATTATTTCTCGTCATCCTTTACTTCGTACTCTACATCATCTGCAGAGCCTTTGTCAAAGCCGGACTTCTTTTCGCCGCCTTCGGCACCTTCTGCACCAGCGTCACCGGCTGCTCCAGCGTCAGCTCCCGCTGCACCTTCTGCGCCTGGCTGTGCACCTGCGGCACCCTGCTGCTTGTAGAGTTCTTCGGCAATCTTGTATGATGACTGCTTAAGTTCTTCTGTCTTAGCCTTGATTTCTTCTACATTGTCACCCTGCAGTGCCTGCTTAAGGGCTGCAATTGCTCCTTCTACCTTTTCCTTTTCGGCTCCGTTAATCTTGTCGCCCAGGTCTTTGATAGATTTTTCTGTAGCATAAATGAGGCTGTCGGCTTCGTTACGGGCATCTACGCCTTCGCGCTTAGCCTTATCTGCTGCAGCATTTGCTTCGGCATCCTTAACCATCTTTTCAATTTCTTCATCGCTCAAACCAGAAGAAGAAGTAATCTGGATGTG
>JAFYDO010000161.1 GCA_017544745.1 Treponema sp.
GCAATTTTTAGCCTGACCTTCTTTTTTCTAGTACGGGGCAATAACTTTTTCAAGCTCGGGATAATCAATGTGGTCAACCTGAATGTGAAGCAGGTGCTCTACAATTTTTGAACAGGCTGTTGGGTCATGCATTACCGCCTGGAACATTCCGTCATCGGTAAAGGTCAATTGATCGACTGGTTTTGGTTGAAAATTATTACTCATAAAAACTCCTTGAGAAAAATTTCTCTATAGTTAATATGGAAAAAAAACGGGACTTATTACAAAAATTTGGGAAAATTCTTTAAAAAAAGTGAAAAAAAAAGCCCGCGGTTGGAACCACGGGCTTTGCGGGAAGTTAAGAGAGAGTCTTACTTCTGCTTTTTGATTGTGATGGTGTAGTTTACATCGTAGTCATATTCGTTATCTGGATCTGCTTTATCTGTATAAGTAATCTTGTATTCTGTCTTTTTCTTGTTTGTTTTGATTACGGCACCTTCTACATCACTATAATCAAAAACTTTTGAAACAAGATTTGTACCTTTATTCATATTAGCAAGCTGTTCTGCTGTAGCTGTTTCTGAAGCAGAAGCTATTATTTTTGATCCATCTACCTTTACAGTAAAATCATCGCCTTCAAACCATTCTTCAAATTCAGCATTCATTGTGTCTTTTGCAAGTGCTGCAACCTCTGCCGAAGGACATGTAATAATAATTGAACCTGTAGCTGTGTAACTTAAATAAGTAAAAGTTTCTCCCTCAACTTTGATGGCTCCAGAATATTTTGTTTCCATTGCCATCTTATATCCGTCGCTTTCGGACATTGTTGCAGACATAACAAAGGACATATCCCAGTTTCCATTAGATAGTTTTACTTCAGTTGCATCAATATTAGCTTCCTGCTTACAACCAACAAACAATGCGCCTGCTACGAGCAGGAGCCCTAAAATTTTTACCAATTTTTTCATCAAAAACCTCCTGATTTTGTTTTGACTTATAATTAAATTATAACATAAAAAAAGCAGAGTGCAAGGTTAAAGTGTATGCGAATTGTATTGACGTTTTATTCTGCCAGCTGGGCTTTGAGGTCGGCGTAAAAGTCGGGGAAGCGTTTTTCAAGAATGACAGGGGCGCCTTTGAGGTCCAAAAAGCAGTGGAGGCTTGTGGCGGTAAATACAACCTGGTCGTTACACTTAAACTCGTAGCCTAAGGTAAGCTTAACCGCAGAAAGCTTTTGCACGGTCACGAAAACCTGAATCACATCGGGGAAGGTTGTAGACTTTTTGTAGTTACATTCGATTGACATTACAGGGCTTGCAACACCCTGCTCTTCCAGCTTAATAAAGCTCCAGCCAAGCTGTTCCAAAAAATCAATGCGTGCTTCTTCCATAATGCGCACATAATTTGAATGGTGCGTAATGCCCATCTTGTCCGTTTCGTAATAATTTACTTTATGTTCATAAGGTTTTATTGTTTTCATTCTTCTTTTTTGACATTTTTTAGGGAATTTGTCAAGGAAAAATCATAAAAGATACTCCCCTGACAAATTCCACGCACCAGGCAAAACCTTTTACTCTTCGGTGTAAAAATGATTTGCAGGTTCTTTATTCACATACCAGGAAACAGGAGATTTATTATCAGAATTACCCGAACCGCTGTAAGAACCGTCGGAGCTTCGGACAGTTATGATATAGACATAACCGTTTTCAAGCTTTGTGGTGGTGTCGGTACAATAGTAGTTTCCGTTCCAGGCCACATTGCGGATATTCAGATTCGAAAGTGAGGTTCCTTCCGTAAAGCCTGTAAAGAAAGCAGAAACACCGCTTGCAAGAGTATAATCATCTGCAGTTATTCCCGTATCAGTAAGCTGAATCTGTCCGTTGTAAACCCGCAGAGTTTTTCCAGTCTGATTTACAAATTTTACAGTCGGTGCCAGATCACTGTTATCATTTGTTGCATCCCCATACAAATCTGTTGTAAAAGTTGTAAGGTTCATAAACGAAGCAGTGTCATTTTCTGTACAGGAAGTTTTGTTGGAAATTGCAATTATGTTTCCCTTGTACTTGAGCTGCTTTTTGTAAACAACGCGGTAATCATAATTTCTGTTTGTCTGAACCGGAACACTAACCTGCTTGGCCATTGGCGCAATTACAGCATAGGCCTCTCCCGACGAATCAATTTTTTCTACAGAAACCCAATAGCTTGTGTGGTTATTAAAAATCCAGGTTGCAGATCCTGTAAGATTTTCCGGCGAAACAGAAACAGTATAAGCCTGAATATCAGAATAATAAACAAGCACACTGGATTGAACCGCAAGATCCTGATCCATTTCAAACGCATCTTTAGAAACCGTAACTATACTGTAAAATCTTCCGGGCTCAAGCATAACATTAATTGAACTCAAAGATGGAATAGTTCCAATATAATTCTCTCCATCAACTGAATCGGTAAAAACAAGAACCGAAGTATTTGCTTCATTTGTAAGCGTCAAAAGTCCCTTTGAATTCTGTTTTCCCTTAGGGTAATTCACAAAGTCCTGGTAGACCGTGTCCGCATAAGGATCCTTCCCCGTAATTTTGTCCACAAAACTACAACCCGACAAACCTACAAGCATTGCGACCATAACTGAACAAGTCAGTAAACGATTGAATCTTTTCATAGTTGACCTCCATTCAGCGGAACTTGACAATTCCGTCTTACGATATAGAATATACTTGGCGACTGTTCCCAATGCACGGGAACAATAACCGGAGGTTTTATGGCAGTTGATTTTACAGAAAAAGCAAAGCGCTATCAGGCAATTGACGAGATTATTGCAAGTGGGCGCAAATTAAAATGGAACGAAATTATTCATGAGCTTGGCACCAAGTACAACATCAAAACAAGCCGCACTTCTTTTTTTCGTGATATTGGCGAACTTCAGGAAAAATACCAGGCCCCGATTGATACCGATTTTGAAACGAACGGATATTTTTATACAGATCCAAAGTACCGCCTCCCTCGTTTTTACACCGATGAAAATGCCGCCAAAGCTGCCAGGCTCATCAAGACGCTGATGGATATGGTAAAGGGCAACCCACTTTATAAAGAGGCACAGGAGGTTTTTGAATCGCTTGCAATTGAAAACCATGATTTGACTATTGAGAATATTAAGATAAACAAAAGACCGGATAATGACAGAATTATTTTTGTGGGGGCGCCGAATCCAAAAATTCCGGCAGAGACCTGGCGCATTATTGATAAAGCTTTGCGAGAAAACCGTGTAATAACTTTTGACTACATTGCAAATAACGAAAAACAATCTAAGGTGCGAATGGTTCAACCCTGGCAGCTCATTTTTGATGACGGCAACTGGAATCTTCACGGATTGAACGTTGTAAAACACGTTGCCCACAGATACACTTTGGAAAAAATGAAAAATTTAAAAATAACAAATGACACCTTTACCCTGCCTGATAATTACGATTTTAGAAAACTTACGCGCGGAGCTTTTGGCTGCATGGCCGACAAAGATTTTCTTGATTACAAAATCCATCTCCACGGCTACGCTGCAAGATATGCCAAAAACAAAGTCTGGGGCGACAACCAAACCGTCACCCCCGACAAAAAAAATCCCGGCCCCGACGGCGACGGTATCATCCTAAGTTTTAGAACCAATCAACTAATGTGCGTCCAACACTGGGTCTGGAAATGGGCCGACGAAGCCTGGCCTATTGCACCTAAAGAACTGGTAGAAGATTGGTTGGAGAAGAGAGAGAAAGTAAATTTGGTAGAGCTATAAGTTGGATTAAACCACATATCTATTATATAATCAAATTAATGAAAGTTATAAGGAAAAAAACACTATGAAAATCATACTCATCCGTCATGGAGACCCGAATTACGAAAAGGACTGTATTACTGAATTGGGGCGTAAACAGGTAAAGGTTGCGGCGCAGAGGCTTTTAAAAGAAGAAATTGATGAAGTTTATTCTTCGCCACTTGGACGGGCTAAACAGACTGCGCAGGCCTTCTTGGATGCCTCGGGCATTGGCGACATGAAGATTCTGGATTTTATGCAGGAGATTCGTTTTGGACAGGAAGGAGCTCTGTATGATAACAGATGGAATCCGTGGCTTGGAGTAAATGCGCTTGTAAAAGAAGGAAAAGACCTTAAGTCGGACAACTGGCGCGAATATCCTGTTTTTAAAGAAAACTTTGCAACCATAGACTCGGACAAAATTGCAATCGAAACTGACCGCTGGCTTGCCACTTTGGGCTACGAACGCCAGGGCCAGTATTACCGCTGCACAGGCAAAGAGATGACAAAAAAAACAATTGCAATATTCTGTCACGGCGGTTCGAGCGCGGCTTTTATGGCACGGGTTTTGAATCAGACTTTTGCGTATATGTGCGGAGTACTTATGCGGTTCCCACACACAACAATTAATGTTTTAAAATTTGATGATACACCTGGCGAACTTACACTCCCTGTGATTGAACTTTTGAATGATGCACGACATCTTATGGATGTAAAATAAACCGCCTTGTCGCCCCCCCGAATTTTCAGTATATTATACCTATGTTGTTAGATGTAACTAATTTGAATGCAGGTCTTGAGGACGGAAAACAGATTCTCAACGACCTTAATATACAGATTGGGCAGGGAGAAACCCACGTTCTTATGGGACCAAACGGAGCCGGAAAATCTTCGCTTGGAAACGCTCTTATGGGAAACCCTGTTTATAAAATTACCGGCGGAAA
>JAFYDO010000162.1 GCA_017544745.1 Treponema sp.
GGAAGCTGCCCTATGGCAACTATGACTCTTAAAATGGGAATTGAACGCTACCTTAAGGATGCCTGCCCGGAAATAAAAGAAGTAGTTCAGGACAATGCACAGGACCTGAGCCAGATGGGCTTTTAAGGATTAATCGATGACAATTACAAAAGATAAATTTGCCGCAATTAATTACATACTTAAAGATACAGAGGGTGTTGAACTTGATTCATCTGTTGGAACAGAACCGCTTGGTTATATTCACGGACGCGGATACCTTATCCCGGGGCTTGAAGCACAGCTGGAAGGCAAGTCTACAGGAGATAAATTTACCTGTACAATAGAACCAAAGGATGCTTACGGTGAACGTGATGACCGTCTTGTTGCCCAGGTTACCCGAGATAAATTTGAAGAAGGCTCACCTATTGAACTAGGAATGCATTTTCAGGTGATGACACCGGCCGGTCCTTCAATCGTGCGCATTACAGAAATTAACGATGATACAATTACAATTGACGGTAACCACGAAATGGCAGGTAAAACCCTTAACTTTGAAATTGAAGTTGTAGAAGTTCGCGACGCTACCCAGCAGGAGCTTGAAATGCTTGAACAGCGTAGCTGTGGAGGCTGCGGTGGATGTGGCGGAGGCGGTTGCGGTGGTGGCTGCAGTGGTGGCTGCGATAACGGAGACTGCGGCGAAGGCTGCGGAAACTGTGGTAACTAAAGCACCAACCATTCAAGAATAAACGCTGTTAATAAACCAACAGACATAAAGGGAATAAAAGGTATTTTTATTCCCTTTTCTTTTTTAACAAGGTATAAAATCAAAAAGGCAATCAAGCCTGTAAAAGTTTCTACTGCAAGACAGATCCATATAACTCGAAGTCCTATGCAAAGTCCCTGGAATAAACCAAAGTAAACATCGCCCATTCCCAACTGCCCTCGTGTAATCCAACGCAACACAAAATAAACAGCAACAAAAATCAGCCCACAAAGAATATTCCATAAAACTGTCTGGTGAAAAAATATGCCCTGTGCCAATGTTACTAAAAAGCAGGAGGCATAAAACGGTTTGTCTGGAATTTCAAAAGTGCGGATATCATGAATGCTCATTATAAGGGAAAAGACAACCAGCAAAACGAGTACTATAATCTTTCCTGCAATGTAACCAACCGTCACGCACTCCCCTTAAAAAAATCTATTCGTCCAGCTCATCAAGCTTGCGGTTGAGCTCAATTATCCTTGTATGCAGATAATGGTCAACTGTTGTTTTTTCTAGAATACCAACTGCTTCTCCGTCGGTATCTACAATGGCCATTGCATCAATATCGTTTTCTTCAAAAAGTGTATAAGCATCGGGCAGCGTTGTAGAAGGCTTTACCGTTATTGTCGGAGGATCCATTACATCCATTGCAAGCATGCTTTCGGCAAAGTCACCAATCTGCATAACTTCCTTAAGATGTTCAAGTCTTATAACTCCAACCAGCTTGCCCTGAGAATTTTTTACTGCATAGTTAAGATTCTGGTTACGGCTAAAGGAATTCAAAATTGTAAAGAGACTGTCAGTTTCGTTTACAATTGCCGGAGAATCATAGTTACAGATTTTTTCTTTTCCCCACATAACATCTGTAACGCGTGAATTCTTTTTAATATCTTCTACCGTAACATTGAGTCCGCACTCCCCTGCTTTGGTAACACCTATCTTTACAAACACAGGACCTACAAGCTGAACAATAAAGGTTGTAGCGGTAATGATAAGAAGAATTTCCGGACCTATAGAATCTGTAAAATCATTTCCGGCTGCAATGGAAAGACCAATTGCAACACCAGCCTGACTAAGCAGACAGTAAGGCAGATACTTTTGAACCGTCTTTGGAGCTTTTGTAAGCCAGGCACCAAAAGAGGCACCAATTGATTTACCAAGGGTTCGGCCAAAAACATAAAGCAGAGCAATGAGCCCCAGGAATGGAGTAATTATCCAGATGTTGAGCTTGGCACCAACAAGCACAAAGAAAAGAACATAAATTGGAGGTGTATATTTATCTACAAGCGGGAACACAGTTCTTGTTTTTACAGGCGCAAAGTTTACCATTACAAAACCAAGACTCATGGCTGCAAGAATATTATCAAAATTAAAGGCTTCGCAAATACCTGTACTCAAAAAAAGACAGCCCAGCGCAAAAGTAAGGATTCGTCCTTCCTTATTCAAAAGCCTGCGTGTAATTATGCTCAGCAAAAATCCAAAAGCGCCGCCAATCAAAAGGGAACCAAAAATATCGCGCAGAATATTAAGCAGCTGTGGCAAGAATCCAAGAGCGTTACCTCCAATAAGAGGAGTTACAATAGTACTTGCAATTGTATAAAGCACCAGGGCAACAGCATCGTCCATGGCTACAATTCCATATACGGTTGTGGTAAGCGGACCGCGAGTTCTGTATTCGGCAAGAACATCTGTGGTGGCGGCAGGAGCAGTTGCAGAACAGATTGCACCCAGAATCAAACCGAGCGAAACTGCATGTGCAATGTCCTTTGTAAAAAGCCATACCACCAAAGTAACAATTCCACCAACAACAAGGGCCGGCGTAATTGCTTCGAACAAAAGTATGCTTATAAACTGCTTTCCGTATTTTTTAATTACATTAAGCTTGAGTTCTCCACCAATCAAAAAACCGATAAGCGAAAGGGCAACTGTACTTATTGGATCCAGCGCCGAAATAACATTTGGTTCCAGAATGTGAAACCCCGAAGAACCTATTAAGATTCCCATTACAATATAGCCTACAACCTGAGGAATCTTGAGCTTTTGAAAAAGCCAGCCACCAACGGCACCAACAAATAAAATAATTCCAAGCAGAAGAACTAACTGTGTTGCCTGAATTTTTGAAAAATGAAAAACTGCCGGAAGTAAATTCGCTAAA
>JAFYDO010000163.1 GCA_017544745.1 Treponema sp.
CAAAAATGTTACTTTTTATGCAAAAATCGGTTATAATAGTATAAACAACCAAACGGAAGGATTATTATGAAAACAAACAAAACACTTATTACAATTTGTACAATTTTTGCGGCACTTACTCTTTTTGTTTCTTGTGGAGAAGCAAGCGAATCAGTATATTATGAACCTTGGTTTGAAACTGAAGGTTATGTTGTTTCAAAAACAAATGAAAGAACAGGAACACAAAGTTTTGTTAGTTTTGAAGAAGGTACTCCTCCTGAAGGTTCTTCGATTGCAGTTCAATATGACCATGCCTGGATAAAAAGTCCAAGATGTACTTTCTACGTTCAGAAATTAACTACAGATCTTGAAAATGATATTGTTAATGAATTTGTTACAGATGATACTAAAACTGATACATTTACAATAATCAACAAACCATATGATAGAAATAAAGGTTTTATTTTCTGGTGTGATGCAGAAAGAGTTTATGTTGTAAACAATCTTTATGGCTATGGTTTTTCAGATGCACCATCATCAAAAGAAGCTCAGTATAAATTCATAATTTCAATCAGTGGTATTAAACGACTTGAATTGTATATGAATTATAAAACTTCTCAGCCGGTTTATTAATACAAATCCTTCTTCCTAAAGTTAATACTCATCAAAAGTCCCATGCAGGTCATTACGGTCAGCAGGGACGAACCACCGTATGAAAGGAACAGCAGCGGAATTCCTGTAATTGGCATTATACCCATAACCATTCCAACGTTTATAAAAAAATGGAAGGTAATCATTCCAAAGATTCCGGATGAAATATAAGTTCCAAAATGATTAGGGCAATGACGCATTATTACAAGAACCCTTATAAAAATTGCAAGGTACAAAAAGAAAACCAGACATCCGCCTAAAAAGCCCATTTCTTCGGAAAGAATACTAAAAATAAAGTCGGTACTCTGCTGCGGCAAAAAGCGGTAGTGGCTCTGGGTTCCGCGCAAAAAGCCCTGACCTACCGGACCTCCGGCACCAATAGCAATCTTTGATTGAATGATGTTCCAGCCCGAACCAAGCGGATCTGTATTTGGATTCATAAATACAATAAGACGTTTAATCTGGTAGTATTTAAGAACCTTAGAAAACATCATAGAACCGATGAGCGAAAAAGCCAGAATGCTAAAGCAGTAAGAAATCCAGTTCATGTATTTTGGAAAGTGAAAGTACTTTCGCAAAATAAAGCTTATTGACGCAATAAATGAAGTAGTAAAAATCAAAATTACACGGAACTTAAGGTTTGTTAAAATTGTAATTACTGCAATTGGCTGGGATGCAATTTCTGTATTCCAAACCGGGAGTATTGCAAAAATAATTGTGAGCATTCCAAAGGACAAAACATAAACAAGATACGGAATTGGAATATCTGCCATAAAGCACATAAACAAAAAGATTGGAATGTAAACACTGGCAGTTCCCATATCAGGCTGGATAAGAATAAGCCCCATAGGAAGAATCATTATTCCCATTGCAATAAAAAATCTTTTAAGTGGATTTTCGTTGCGGCTTTCGTCCAGATAACGTGCAAGATATAAAATAAAGAATATTTTTCCAAACTCCGACGGCTGAATACCAAACTCACCAATACCAATCCAGCTGCGAGCACCGTTTACAAGTCTTCCGAATATTCGTGTATAAATAAGAACAAGAATAAGTCCTATATATAACCACATGGATACAGATTCCAGACGCCTGTAATCGTAAATTGCAACAACTATAAGTATTACAAGACCAATGCCTGCCCATATAATCTGTTTTTTCCATTCGTTTGTAAGCGACACACCCTCTGAGTTTATGCTGGAAGAATAGATGAACATTACGCCCATCGTTACAAGCACTGTAATTGCAAGAAGAAGCAAATAATCAAATCGCGATAAAAACTTACTTTTCATACTGCACTACTCCATTCTTCCGCGGCTTGTATTCTGCTGTTCAAGTAAGTATGCAAAACCAAGCTCATGAATTGATTCATCAAAGTTCTGGTCTGCAAATATTCCCTGAATTATAATATTGGTACAATAAGGAGCCCACCATTCCCAGGTATTGCATGCTTCAACAATTGTTGCAACACAGATTCTGTCTTCCGGCGGTGCGTCATAAGGAGCGTATGCAACAAGCCAGGAGTGCCAGCTTTGTCCTTCTTTTCTATTTGCATTACTGTAAGGTTCAACTTCGGCAGTACCGGTTTTACAGGCAATTTTTACTATCTTGTTATTCATAGGATATTGAGGAGTACCGTCTGTAACTGTATAACGCAGTGCTTCCTGAATCTCCTTCCATACAGCTTTATCGATTGTAGATTCTGTAAGAACCGTTGGTTTTACTTCCTGAATAACTTCGTCGGTAACAGGGTCGCGCACTTCTTTTAAAAGATGCGGCTTGTAGATAACTCCTTCGTTACTTACCATTGCAATCATATTTGCAAGCTGCAGCGGAGTTGCTTCCATATAGCCCTGACCAATAGAAACAGACATGGTATCTCCACCAACCCATTTTTCGTGATACTTTTTCTGCTTCCATTCTGCGGTAGGAACAAGACCGGCAACCTGGCTTGGAAGGTCAATCTGCGAGCTCTGTCCAAAACCAAATTCCTTTGCATACGAAGCAATTTTTTCTATACCAAGATAATCTCGTCCAATTGTCCAGTAATAAATATCGCAGGATTGAGCCATAGCATTTTTAAGGTCAAGCCAGCCGTGTCCTGAATGAACGTGACAGTGGAAGGTTCGTCCACCATAAACCATGCGTCCCTTACATTCAATTGTCTTGGAAGAAGGAAAGGCTTTTTCCTGAAGCATTGCAGCCGACATTACAATTTTAAAAGTAGAAGCCGGAGGATAAGAAAGCTGTACCGCTCTGTTGATAAGCGGCTGGGAGGTATCGTTCAAAAGTTTTGAATAAAGATTACCCGCATCATCCGAAGTAAACAGGTTTGAATCAAAGTTTGGATAAGAAACCATTGCAAGTACTTCTCCGGTAGCAGGTTTTAAAACAACACTTGCCCCTACCCTCTGTCCAAGCGCATCTTCTACAAGCTCCTGAATCTTTGAATCTATTGTAAGTACAAGCTTTTTTCCCATTTCCGGTGGTTCAACAATTGGCGCATCAGAAATAGTTCGTCCGTGTACATCTACAGTTGCAATTTCGCGTCCGGTCTTACCCTGCAAAAGTTCATCATATTGTTTTTCTATTCCGGCTTTTCCTACAACTGATGTGTTGGTATAACCCTTGTTGTAAAGAACCGTCATTTCTACCTTATCAATATCGCCTACATAACCAATTATATGTGACAAAGATAAGGTTGTATAAGAATAGTTTCTTACAGGTTTTGAAACCCACGAAACTCCTGGAAGATCCGATTTGTTTTCTGCAATATTCGAAATTACTGTAAACGGAACATTTGTTTTAATCTGAACCGAAGAATACGAACGCCTTATGCTTTTTGGAATCTTTGCATCTATTGCATCCTTGGAAATACCAAGATAGCCTGCAAGCTTGAGCATTACAGTATCATATTTTGCAGAAGGAATTTCTCCGGGAGTTACTTCTACCGCAAAAGAGTCGTTATTGATTACCAAAGGCATGTCTGCATTACGGTCGTAGATTTCTCCACGCGAAGCAGGCAGTGTACTTACCTGTCTGGAGATTGTTCTTGACTGAGTCTTGTACTCTTCTCCATTTGTAATCTGCATTGAAAAAAGTTTTAGAATATAAATAACAAAAGCAAAACAGGTAATAAAAAGGAGAAAAATGATTTTTGCAGTTTTTGACAAGCTGTTCTGCGATAAATTAATCATTATCAATCATATCCTTGGTATCTCTTATACTAAGCTGCATCTTAAAGAAAGAAAGGAACTTAAATATAAAAGGTGCCAGAATTATATTTGCGGTAAATTCAAAAAGGAACTCATAGGAAATTATTCCATAGATGTTTAATCCAATTTTTGGGAAGAATAAAGATATGATAAAAAGCAGAAGATGTTTTCCAACAGTTCCTATTGCAACCGAAAGCATAGGAATTACAATTCCTGATACAATAATTGTCTGAGAAAAAAGCCCGAACAGATAGCCTATTATTGTACGGAAAATACAGTTAAAACCAAAAGGTATTCCTGTTATAAAATCCAGGAACAGGCCCGAAATAAAACCAGATATTTCTCCGTAAAATCTTCCGTTAAGGAAGGAAAGATAAATTGCGCAGATAAGAACCAGGTCCGGAACAACAAGTAAAAATGAGATGTTTGAAAGAACCGAAGATTCTACGATTGCAGCAGAAAAGAGAATAAGTGAACTTATTATAAGAGATTTGACCATTGCTATTCTCCTTTCCTGTCATTAAGCTGTTTTTGATTTACTACAATTACATTTTCCAGGCGTGAAAAATCTATAATTGGTGTAAGCTCTATATCAAGTGAAGAGTTATAATCAAGACTTATGATTTTAGAAATTGTTCCAATTGGAATATCCTTAAGGTAATTGTCGTTTTCTCCGGAGGTAACAACTATATCTCCGTAAGAAAGTTCATCTGCAACCTTTTTTCGTATGTACTGCATCAACAGCGGATTATCCTGAGAGCCGTTTCCGTTTACAAGTCCAAGGTCACGCGAGTTTTGAATACGGGCAGAAACAATATAGTCCATATTATAAATTGGCATAATCTGGCTGGTAAAGGTTCCTACCTGAACAACCTTTCCTACAAGTCCCTGGTTTCCATTCTGAAAAGCCACTACAGGCATATTCTTTTTAATTCCGTTCACACTTCCCTTGTCTATTGTAAGATATGCATAAACGTTGTCAAAATCGCGGGAAATAATCTGAGCCGGAAAATTCTGTTCATCCATAGAGATTGAAAAATCCAGCTGTTCTCTAAGTCGTTCGTTTTCCTTGCGGATATCTGCATTGGAACGCTGCATTTTTTCGTAATTTTCAAGCTTAAGCACAAGCTCGTTGTAATCCTTTTTAAGACGCTTAAGCTCTTTTACAGAATTAAAAGTATCTGAAACTCCGCTTACAACAAAGTGAATTCCCTTTTCTACAGTTGAAAAAGCAGAAAATCCAATTTTTTTAAGGTTGAGGATAAAACCGCCTCCGCTGAAATTTAACATAACGTTAGAAATCAGCAAAAGACCGATGAGAAGGAATTCTGGAAATCTAAAATGAAAGCCGTTCTCTTTATTCATTTAAACTGTCGTAAATTGAACGTTCAGAAGACATATTCTTAAACAGACTGAATGCTTCTCCGGCACCCAAGGCTACACATTCCAAAGGCTTTTCTACAAGAATAACCGGTACTCCGGTTTCCTTTGAAATAAGGCGTGGAAGCTCGCGCAGCATAGAACCGCCGCCGGTCATAACAATACCGCGTTCAATAATATCAGAAGCAAGCTCTGGAGGAGTTTCGCTAAGAACAATCTTTATTTCATCTACAATCTTGTTTACAGGATCTTTAAGGGCTTCGCGAACTTCTACACTGTCTATTTCAAGACGGCGTGGAAGACCGGTAATGGCGTCTGTTCCTTTAAGCTCCATCTTTTCGATAGTTTTTTCTGGTGCTGCATTACCAATCTGAATCTTAAGGCGTTCTGCAGCAGGCTGTCCGATTATGAGGTTATGTACAGAACGAACATGCTTTACAATCGCTTCATCAAACTTGTCACCACCAATACGGATTGAGTGAGTAACAACCATACCGCCAAGGGAGATAACAGAAACTTCGGTTGTACCACCACCAATATCGCAAACCATGTGTCCGGCAGGCTCATAAATAGGGATTTTTGCACCAATTGCAGCAGCAAGGGATTCAGGGATAACTTCTACTTCCTTGGCACCAGATTTGAGTGCTGCTTCTATCAGTGCACGACGTTCTACATCAGTTACGCAGGAAGGAATACCAATTTTCATTCTGATTGATTTGAACATCTGATGTCGCGGAATAATTTTCTGAATGAAGTATTTAATCATTTTTTCCGTGCTGTCAATATCGGCAATAACACCATCAGCAAGCGGACGAATAGCAATAATATTTCCAGGGGTTCGGTCGAGCATTCGTTTGGCTTCGGAACCAACGGCAACTGTTTTTTTAGTGCCTCGCTCAACAGCAATTACGGATGGTTCATCAACAACCATACCTTTGTCTTTTACATATATAAGGGTATTACAAGTCCCCAGATCAATACCTATATCGGTAGAAAACTTATCAAAAAATCCCATCAAAATCCTCCCATGATTTTTTGCGATAATCTATTATACAACTATTTTCATAAATAATAAACAATTATTTTCTATATTGTGTAAAATTTATTCAGAAAGTTTCTTTACTGCCCCCGCATGATTAGGCTGAATCTTTCTTGCCTGCCTCCACTGAGCTCTTGCTGCAACCAGATTTTCCTGTTTTTCGTATACAAGACCTATTCCGTAGTGAGCATCTGCAGAATTGTCGTTCATTTCCAGAACAGCATTAAATTCTTCCAGTGCCTTGTCCAGTTCATCTGTATCTATGTAAATATTTCCCAGTAAAAGCCTGCATTTTAATATGATTTCGTCGTTAGAGCTGTTGTCTATAATGCGGAAAAGATACTGTGTTGCTGCACTTATTTCTCCGGCCTTATAGTATTGCTCTGCGATAGAAAGCAAAAGTGAATCTGACTCGCGGACTATGAGTGCTTCTGTAAAAGCTGAAATACTTTCGTAGGTTTGACCAAGAGCGGCATAAGAAAGCCCCAGATATTCAGAAATATCATCTGCCTTATAGCCGTTCTGCTTTGCCAGTGTAAGATATTTTATTGCAAGATCTGCATAATAGTAGGTAGAAATTGTGTTTTTATAAAAATATGCCTTTCCAAGCATATACTGAAGCTGTGGTAAAAGCGATTTGCTTGCATCATACATAGCAAGACGCAGATTATTTATACATTCATCAAGATATTCCTGGGCACGGTAATTATCTGTCTGCGAAACTGCAAGATAAAAACAGGCATAGCCATAATATGTAAGGGCTGTGTTATTGTA
>JAFYDO010000164.1 GCA_017544745.1 Treponema sp.
CCGGCGGGTTTATGACTTTACGCAAACAAAGTATTTAATTATACTAAAGATATTAACATAGAAAAAAGAGGCATCTAAATGGGAAACAACTATTTTAACTCAATTCCATGGAGAGAGGCACGTCTTCAGCTTGGTCACTGCCGCTCTATGGCCAAAGAAGAATTTGCTGACGGAGTAAACGCTCTTAAAGGAAAGAAAATTGTAATTGTAGGATGCGGTGCTCAGGGTTTGAACCAGGGTCTGTGTCTTAGAGATTCAGGTCTTGATGTAAGTTACGCTTTGCGCGACAGCGCCATTACAGAAAAGCGCCAGTCCTGGAAAAATGCTACAGAAAACGGATTTAAAGTTGGCAACTACGACGAAATGATTCCAACTGCTGACCTTGTCGGAAACCTTACGCCAGATAAGCAGCACTCAAAAGTAATCAACGACATTATGGGAAAAATGAAGAAGGGTTCTGCCCTCTGGTATAGCCACGGCTTTAACATGATTGAAGAAGGAATGCAGATTCGTCCTGATATCACTGTTGTTATGTGTGCTCCAAAGGGACCAGGTACCGAAGTGTGGCACGAATTCCAGCGCGGATTTGGTGTACCAGACCTTATTGCAGTTCATCCAGTAAATGACCCTGAAGGAAAGGGCTGGGCTTATGCAAAAGCTCTTGCTGTTGGTATGGGTGGTTCAAAGGCCGGTGTACTTGAATCAAGCTTTGTAGCAGAAGTTAAGTCTGACCTTATGGGCGAACAGACAATCCTCTGTGGTATGCTCCAGGCTGGAACAATCGTTTGTTACGACAAGATGGTAAGCGAAGGCATTAGCCCTGAATATGCAACAAAATTCCTTATGCACGGCTGGAACGTTGTAAGCGAAGCCCTCAAGTGGGGTGGAATTACAAACATGATGGACCGTCTTTCTAACCCTGCCAAAATCAAAGCTAACGAGATTTCTAAGGAAATCAAAAAGCTTTTGGCTCCACTTTATCAGAAGCACATGGACGATATCATCAGCGGTAAGTTCAGCTCAACAATGATGCAGGACTGGGCAGCTGGAGACAAGGACCTTCTTGCATGGCGCGAAGATACAGGTAAGCTTCCATTCGAACAGAACAAAGAGAGCACAGAAGAAATTGCAGAACAGGAATACTTTGATAAAGGTATCCTCCTTGTTGCAATGGTTAAAGCCGGCTGTGAACTTGCATTCGAAACAATGGTTGATGCAGGAATCAAACCGGAGAGTGCTTACTACGAATCACTCCACGAAGTTCCTCTTATTGCAAACCTTATTGACCGCAAGCGTCTTTACGAAATGAACCGCGTAATTTCTGATACTGCAGAGTACGGATGTTATCTGTTCAGCCGTGTTGCCGCTCCTATGATGGCAAAAGACCTTATGCCAAAGCTTCACACAGATGTTATTGGAAAGGGCTTGGACATTAAGGACACAGGCGTAAACAACGCAGAGCTTGTTGCAGTAAATGCCGAAATCCGCAATCACCCGATTGAGGTTGTGGGACGCAAGCTGCGCGAATACATGACTGCAATGAAGCCTGTTTTGTAATCGTATTTTAATGGAGATTTTTATGAATTCACTTTATACAAGTCCGCGTTTTGATGACGAGGATGAGGAAAAAAAGCAGAAGCGCGAAGAGCCGTTTGCAGACAGATTCCTTAAGACAAGACAGATTATCCTTACCGGAGAAATCAATAAGGAGCTTGCAGACAGCATTGCACGTCAGCTTTTGATTCTGGATGCAGAAAGTTCTGACCCAATTTACATGTACATAGATTCACCGGGCGGAGACGTAGATGCAGGCTTTGCAATTTATGATGTAATCCGCTTTGTAAAGGCACCGGTTTATCTGGTTGGTATGGGTCTTATTGCTTCTGCCGCAACTTTAGTTCTGCTTGCTGTAGACAAGGACCATCGTGTAGGTCTTCCAAACAGCCGCTATCTTATTCATCAGCCGCTTGGTGGAATGCGTGGTGTTGCTACCGATATTGAAATTTATGCAAAGGACATGGAAAAAATCCGTGCCAAGCTCAACAAGATTATTTCGGATGCAACCGGTGTTTCTCTGGAGCAGGTTACAAAGGATACAGACCGCGACTACTGGCTTGATGCAGAGGAGTCTGTAAAATACGGACTTATAAGTAAAATTATTACTAAGAAAGAAGATTTGAAGTAATGACCTTTGTCCTGAATGACAGTCTTTTAAACAAAATACAGTCTGCTCTGGAAAATCAGGAACAAAAATTTGTTTTGGATGCAAAAGAGTGTACGCTTGTAGAAAAGGCCGCTGGCATTCAGGATGACGGGGAAAGATATTACGATTTGCCGGAATGGGATTCGGCTGCGGGCTTTGCGCTGCGTGAAGATTTTGTAAACACGCTCAATTCTCCGCTGGCACACGAAGCGCTGCAGCAAGTGCTTCATTCCGGAAGGGGGGTATTTAAGAATTTCAGAAACGTTTTAAAAGACTACCCTGAAGTTGAAAAAAAATGGCATATTTATAAAAACACAAAAATGCTTAATTACATCAACGGGTGGTACAATAATCTGCGTGAAGTCTGGGGCCTTGAAAAGCTTGATTATGTGCCGGAATCTGATGACAGTTTGATTCATGATGATTTTAGTTTTGAGGCATATGATTCCAAAGCAAACAAACAGGAGCTTACACTTTTAGTAAATGCAGATTTTAAAGCGCGTAATGATAATCTGAACGAGGATTTATTGCAGGCACTTTTTGATCTTTGGCTTGCTCAGTTTGAAGCAGCAGATTCAAAGGATCAGACTGGTTTTATCTGCCGCAGTTTTTCAGATGATTTTGCAGGTTGCATTACAACGTCCTGTGTATCAGACAGGCAGGAAAAGGTGATGATTTTAACCAGCCTTTTTGTTCCTGCGTCTTTCAGAGGTTTAGGGATTGGTTCAGAATTGATTTCCATGTGCCTTTCTCAATTAAAGAAGCTCGGAAAGACCTGGCTTATTTTGCCACAAATGTTTATTCCCGACTTTCTGGAGCCGCTATTATTACGTACAGGCTTTGAAAAGATTGAATCGGGTTATGCAGTAAAACTGCAGTAATTTTTTTAAAGGAGATTTAATATGGGTTACAAAAATTTTAACCGTGAATTTGAAATTGATGAAGAAAAGGCAGCTGAATTCCTTGAGAATGCAGTTGAAAAGATTTTGACAGAAGAGGATATAGACACCCTTGTTGAATTGGGCAAGCTTTTTAAGAAAAACGTTCCTCTTAGCCGCCGCAAGTATGTAATTGCTTATATGCTCAAGGAATCGCTCAAGCATTTCCACTCATTTGGAAGAGGCGGACGTAACAACAGAAACGATTCTAGACGCAACCGTGATTTTAAGAATGAATATAAAACTGAATACAGACAGCCGGTTGAAGGTGCTGCAACAGAAGCAGAAGAACGCCCTCGTCATCCGCGCGTAGAAATAGATCCAGATAAAGCAACTTCTATCTTTGTTAGCATTGGTAAAAACCGCCGCGTATATCCACGTGACCTTGTTGGTCTTATTGTTGCAGTAGGTGGAATTGACCGCGAAAGAATTGGTGATATTAAGGTTTTAGCTAACTACTCATTTGTTCAGCTTTACACAGAAGACTGCCAGACAGTTATTGATAAGCTCAACGGTTATAACTACCGTGGACGAAGCCTTGCAGTAAGCTTCTCCCGCCAGAAGAGCGATGCAGATACTGCAGAAACAGAAACAGAAGAAACAACAGCTGCAGAATATGCACAGGACGAAGTTCCAGTTAGCGACCAGACAACCGAAGCTGCTGCTCCAGAAATGTCTGCCGAAGATGCTGCTGCTTACGCTGCTGCAGAAAAAGCTGCCGCAGACAAAGAGCCATTTGGAAACGTCTAGTGGCAATACACATTCTGCGTACAGGCCTGCTTCGCGTAAATACACTTGTTGTTCCTTTGGGTAACAGCAAGTGTTTTGTAGTGGATCCTGCAGCCTGTGCATTTTCCAGAGACCAGAATGTAATCACAGATTTCTTAAGGTCGCACGGGCTGGACTGTACGCATATTATTCTTACACATTCACATTTTGATCATATCACGGGAATTGCTCCTGTAAAGACAGCTTTTCCTAATGCAAAAATTGCAATCCATAAATCAGAAATAAATGAACTTACAAATCC
>JAFYDO010000165.1 GCA_017544745.1 Treponema sp.
CGCTGCAAAATCTTGCTACAATCAAGGGACGCGATAACCGTAAATTTATAGATTCCCTTAAAAACATACGCCAGCTTTTAAAGAATATTCTGTTCTATATTTCTGAGCTCGAACCTATTGATGCTCTTAAAGACTAAAGCCCGTTTCTAAAACAAATCCTTATATGGATCTGCAAGATATTCATCCAGAAGCTTTTTTTCTATTTCCATTTCTTTTTGAGACGGCATAAAATCGTAGGTAAGCGAAAGGTCACGCACAGCCTTTACTACATCTCCGTTATTTTCAACAACACGATTATAGTATTCGGTTTTGAGTTTGCGGCTGTCTACTTCCAGCTCCTGACTTGAGGTGTCTATATTGGTAATAATCCACTTGTTTTTCTTAAAGGTAAGCGTAATGGTGTCGCGGTTTTTTGTAACATGAATATCACTGTCATCACCTTCGGTATAGAGCATATAATATTCTACTGCATGAACAGAAGTGTCGCCCTTGTTAATGCTTACTCCCTGTTCTGAGCTTATCGGCTCCGGCTTGTCTTTATTTTTTTTAAGGTCTATATATTCATCACTGGCTTTACCATCTATACGAAGATTTGATACACCGTATAGGCCCGCAAATCTGTTTTTAGTTGGATCTGTAACGGTAAGAAAATATTTTGCCGGCTTAAGAAAACCACCGTCGCCAAGACCGGATTGTCTTTGCTTACTTATTACATAAACATTACTGATAGTATCAAGATAGCGGTTGGCAGATCTTCCGTCTATAAAATCCTGAATAAGCGGAATGTCAAGATTATTCATTCCTTTAAAGAAGGTTTGAACTGTCTGGGTTGAGGTAAGCCCTGTAGTGGTGTAATCTTCCAGATAACTGTTGTAGTGACTGCGGATTATAATAACAAGTGCTATGAGTGCAATAAAGCCGGCTCCAAAAGCAGTTGCATTACGGCGCAGGGTACGTTTTGTATTTACCTTTGAATTTTGAAGCTTTTGAAAGGATTTAATCTTATTTTCAAATTCTTCCTGACTCAAGCCGGAAGAAAGCTCTGATCTGGCATTTTTGAGCAGTTCCAACGGGAATTCAACCTTAGGTACAAGGTCTTCGCTTTTTTTGCCCTTCTGCTTTTTTCCGGGAATATTTACTGAATTGGAATTGAGCTTGAGTCCGTTGTTTACTGCTTTTGCAAGCTCGGTATTTATTCCGTTTACGCATAGTTCCAGCGGTAAAAACTTTTTGTCCAGTAAATCTGCGTTTCTTGTAAGCGAGTCTGCAGCAGGGTAGGCAAAGCGTCCTGTAAGCATTTTGTATGCATAAGAAGAACGCGTAAAGCACAGCTCCGGGAGTCCTGTAAGAGAAGGATTTACCCAGCAGTTATGAAGGTCTGCCTGTTCCATTTGATCAAGGCCTGCAACAGAATGAACAAAAATGTCGTGCGGCAGAAAAAGAAATTGATTGTCATCGGCAATAATTCCGCCTGCTCCATTTACAGGAATATCAATTCCTTCTGCTGCAGCCTGAGTTAAAATTGTACATACGGCAAGAGAAGCCTGGTACATTTTGTCTTTA
>JAFYDO010000004.1 GCA_017544745.1 Treponema sp.
CCAGCCAAAGGCAGCAGCAAAAGATGAAGGTCCAAAGCTTGCAGAAAACCAGGCAGAGCACTTCAACAAGTACATTGAACTTAAAGTAGCAAAAATCCTTAGCGTGGAAAACAACCCTCAGGGAGAAAAGCTTTACATTGAACACATGGACGACGGCAGCGGAACAGAGCGCATTGTTCAGTCAGGATTGCGCGACTACCTAAAGCCAGAAGAGCTTATTGGCCAGCATGTAATCATTGCGGCAAACCTTGCTCCACGCAAGATGCGCGGTGTGGAAAGCCACGGAATGCTTCTTGCAGCCGACTATATGGAAGACGGAAAGGAAAAGGTAGAACTGCTAACCGCTCCTTGGGCAAAACCAGGAACACCGGTTGTTCTTGAAGGTGCCGATCCAGCCGCAGAAAAACCTGCAAAAATCGACATCGACAAGTTCTGCAAGGTGGAAATAAAGATTCAAGGCAAAACAGCCAAGATTGCAGGAATAAGCCTTTGCGCAGACGGTAAGCCGCTTACAACGCAAAAGTCGGATGACTGCATAGTAGAGTAAAAGTTGAGCGCAGTAAAAGCGGGGTTTTTAGAATCGCACTTTTTACTGCGCTTTATAATTTATACAATTGTTTACGGAGGGGAAAAAGATGCCTTTTATTGACTCAAAAATCACAGTTCCTGTTAGCCAGGAAAAAAAGGAATCCATCAAGGCAAAGCTCGGAAAAGCTGTTTCCATTTTGCACAAGCCGGAATCTTACCTTATGGTTGGTATTGACGACAATTACGACCTTTGGTTTGCCGGCAAAAAATTGGAAAAAGGAGCATTTGTTTCCGTTAGCGTATTCGGAGACGTTTCATCTTCTGACAGCGGAAAGATGACAGAGGCAATCTGCTCAATACTAAATGAAGAGCTTGGAATCCCGGGCGACAAGGTTTACGTAAAATACTTGGGCACCAACAACTGGGGCTGGAACGGCAGCAACTTCTAAAACAACAAATTGCCGGGTGAATTCTTTTTTTGCAAAAGATGGCCCGGCAATCTATAATCTACCATTCAACAAACTTAAATACTATGAAAGAAACAAATTCCTCTGGTAACAAAACATTACCCAAAAAACTTATAATATTTTCAATTCTTCTGGCACTACTTTTATTTTCAAAGTTCCTGCTGCCAAAGTTTCAGCAGACCAACCAGACCCAAGGGCAGCCACTTGTAACTAGCACAATACAGCAGGACTTAGCAAATGAAGAAATACCTGCAATAGAAGAAACTGTACCCCAATCTGTACCTGACTTAACTGTACCCGAAGCAGACAGTAACAACTGTCCCCAAGAATTTGAAGAAGACACAAGTTCTTCGCTAAATACGCCAAACAATTCGCTGAACGAAGACGGCATTTACACATCAAAAGAAGACGTTGCCCTTTATATCCATCTGTACAAGCACTTGCCGGACAATTTTATTACAAAGAAAGAGGCACAGGGTGTGAACCTAAAGGCAGAAAACAAATGCATCGGTGGGGACAGATTCCACAACAGGGAAGGCATTCTTCCCAAGGCAAAGGGACGCACCTACACCGAATGCGACATAGACACACTGGGTAAATCCAGCCGCGGAGCCAAACGAATTGTATTTTCGAATGATGGCTTAGTTTATTACACAGGCGACC
>JAFYDO010000166.1 GCA_017544745.1 Treponema sp.
GAGCGTTTTTCCTCTTGACAAGTTTGAAAAGAGGAAATAAGATTAAAGTATGGACTTAAGAACAGTATTAACAACAGACACAGTAAACCTTCACCTTAAAGGTACTACAAAAGAAGAAATCGTAGATGAAATGCTCGACGTACTTTACAAGGCAGGAAAAGTAACAGATAAAGCAGCTGCCAGAGAATGTGTTTTGGACCGCGAGCGCAAGATGTCTACAGGTATGAAGCATGGAATCGCAATTCCTCATGGAAAAACAGATACAGTAAGCGATTTAGTTGCATGTATTGGTATTTCGGACAACCCGGTAGATTTTGATTCACTTGATCAGGAACCATGCCGTATTTTTATTATGACACTTTCTCCTGTAAACAAGACTGGTCCACATCTTCAGTTCCTTGCAGAAGTAAGCTTACTTTTCAAGAGTCCTGAAAAACGACAGGAAATTCTTGATACACAGGACAAGGCAGAAGTAATCCGTATTCTTACTGAATAGACTACTTTTTAATTTTGAAATTACAGACCTTTATGCCCTGCGCGTAAAGGTCTTTTTTATTACAGGACAACAATATGAAACTAGATCCAATCTTTACCGTAAAACAAAACAAACTTTATAAAATAGAAGACAACACCGCTGTAGACACCGCTACCCTCAAACAGATAGAAATAAAATGGAGCCAGGTTGAACTTGCCGATGAACAGTACAACGAGGAATATCTTGCAGCCCTTCGCGACCAGCTCAAAGCTCTGGAAGAGGCCGGACAGTTTGCAGTTCTTGTTCCTGTTGTGGACAAACCGCTTGAAACTCCGGAACAGACCGAATTATTTATAAATGCATATAATCACACTGCACGCCGTGTAAAGGATTGTGTAAGCGTTGCGGGGCTTGAGCTTCCTGCCCAGCTTACAGCCAGAGGTTTTGATTCTGGAACTCCCGCTGCCGACTTTATGGAAACCCTTGCAATCAAGCATGCGCAGTATGTTTATTTTGTAAAGGGCACGGACGCTCCGGAAAGTATTGCAAAGTACTGATACTATCTGCGAAAAACCGTAAAGTTTTCATAAATTCCGCAACAAATACTCAAAAAAAGCGTTAAAACTACATAAAAATGTAATTTTTCTTCAAAAAAGTCTTGCATATTTTTATTAATTATGACATTATTCTCGCGTAAGGATTATTACCTATGCAGTATAAGTCAGAAATAAACAGATTTCATAACTCATGCATTGCAACACTCTTCCTGTGCGTTATGTTTACAGGAATTGCGCTGTCTGTATATTTTTGTCTTCCAGCTGCAATTGTACAGCCTGTTCCAGAAGTTCTTGTTGCAGATGTAATAAGCGACGAGTCGGACGATGATTTTTCAGAAGACTTTTATGATCATATCACAGAAGCTTCCTTCGAAAAAATCAATTCCAACGAAGATTCAGGACTTACACTTTACAGAGATGCACTTTCGCGTGGTGCTGTAGAAAAGTTTTACAGAAGCATTGCACGTAATAAGGATGTAGCACTTGCAATTCTTTCGGAAGCAGACAAAAACGATATTCCGCTTTCACTTGCTTTTGCCCTTGCCTACACCGAAAGCCGTTATAATCCCGAAGCAGTGAACAGCAACGTTAATACTTCTATTGACCGCGGTCTGTTCCAGTTAAACAGTAATTCATTTCCAGAGCTTACAGAAGCAGATTTTTTTGATCCTTATATAAGTGCAAAATATGGTATGTCGCACTTAAAGTTCTGTCTAAACTCTGCAGGTAACGAGGTTTCTGCCCTTGCAATGTACAATGCAGGCACAGGCCGCGTTCGTTCCAATAAGACTCCACAGTCTACACTCAACTATATTGGAAAAATTATGACATACCAGAAAATGCTTGAGAGCCTTTTTGCAGACGAAGTAGAAGCCTACTACGAAGGAAGACTCTTTACAGGCATTGGCATCACAACAGTTGCCATGGCCGAAAAGCGTTAATTAAACAGCCTCCTAATTTTTTATAGGGAATCCGGTTTTACAGTTTTTTTCCGGATTCCCTTTTTTTTAACTCGTGGACGTTCCCCTCACTCCGTTCGGGTCGCTACGTCCGCCCTTCGCTACCGCTCACCGTCCTCACTTCGTTGCGGTCGGCAAGGGGCTCCCATCGCTAACGTTATTGTTATATTTTTAACAGTATTTACATTTTTCCCACAAATTCGCTATAATTTAGGGTAAATTCATCTTTTTTCTCTTGAATTTACATTCCCAAACCCAAGGAGAACCCCTATAATGACCACAGTTGTAATACCAGAAGCAACAAGAAAGCGTATGCTTCTTCTACTGAACCTGCTCGGTGTCTGGCCCAAGGATAAAATCACTTCGGTAGACATTAGCGGACAGACCGGCTGGAAGGATTCGTTGATTCGTCACGATCTCTGGCTGCTTGGGTACAACGGGGGAGTTTCAAACGGGTACCAAAAGGACGAGCTGCGTAATGCAATTGCCCTGGCACTCGGGATTGAAACGGAACCGAAAAACTGCTGCATTGTAGGACTTAGTCGTCTTGGTGCGGCGCTGCTGGATCAAGGGTTGCTGGAAGGAACCTGCTTTACAATAAAGGCCGGTTTTGATTCCAACGTGAACCGTGTAGAAATCTTGCGTTCAACGTTTCCGCTCTACCCTGCCACAGAAATGAATTATGTAATAAAGAGAGAGAACATCAGGTTTGCGGTTTTGACTGTTGCAGACAAGGATGCACAGCATATGACCGACAGGCTTGTATCCGCCGGAATTACGGGGATTGTAAATATGACGCGCGCAGTGCTTAAGGTGCCCGCCGATGTAAAGGTTGAGAATCTTAGTATTGCCAACGCGTTGAATATGATAAACAAATAAAAGACAAAGAGGTCGACTATGGCAAGAGTATTCAATTTTAGTGCAGGTCCAAGCTGCCTGCCGGAAGATGTTTTGAAAGAATGTGCTGCAGAAATGCTGGATTATCAGGGAAGCGGTCAGTCTGTTATGGAAATGAGCCACCGCTCAAAGAATTATGAACCAATCATCCAGGATGCAGAAGCAATGGTTCGC
>JAFYDO010000167.1 GCA_017544745.1 Treponema sp.
ATATTGCTTCCTGCGAAAAATGCAAGGCTACACTGGATAAGCTTCGTGCTGTACGCGGTGTTTTTGAAAAGGACGCTGCTGCAATTACTCCGGACAAGGCCTTTATGGATGCAAGCTATGAGCGTCTTATGCTCAAGATGAAGTATTCTAAAACTTCCGGCCGCGTTTACAAGCCTTCTCGCCGTGTATGGAGAATTGCGGTTCCAGCTATTGCGGCTGCTGCAGCACTTGCACTTATTATTCCAATCGGGCTTAATGCAGGCAGACACAATGTAAAGACTATGTCTGCAGCTTCGAGCATGTATTCTCAGATTCCTTCTCAATTTTCGGAACAGCTTTCGAACGTTTCTTTAGGCAACGAAAACGGCTTTGCTTTTACCGAAGTAAGCAACAATAGCACAAGCGATGCTGCTTCCAAGCTTATTCAGGATGTAGAAGTGTTCCGTCCAAAATTTGACGGAGAATCAAAAACTATTTCTATAAGGATTACAGTTCCTGGAGAAGATGATGTTCCTGTTACAACAGAAATCGAAGTTCCTCTGGATGTAACAGGTCAGAATTAGTGGAATACTCCGGCCGACTTAGTTATTTTTTCCGTAAATATTCTCTTGTACGCTTTATATGTGCTGCAGTTATAATTGCTATTGTAGTATGTTCCGTCGTTTTATTTGGTTTTAAAAACAAGGCTGTTCCCGAAATAGAAGCTATTGTTCCGCCTGTTGGTTCACCAGGAGATATCATTGTAATAAAGGGCAAAAACTTTGGTGATGTCCGCGATATGAGCTATGTTGAATTCTCTGGCTCTAAGGTAACTGCAAGCTCTTATATTTCCTGGGAGGATGATCAGATAAAGCTTATTCTTCCTTCCAACGTGCAGGATGGCCTTGTTGTTGTAGGTGTAAAAAACGAACGTTCCAAGCCGGCTCTTTTTGCAAATGAGGTTGATATTCCTGTTCCTGTTAAAGCAACGGTGCAGACTACCAAGCCGGTTATTTCTTCTCTTTCTTCCAACAAGCTTGGAATTGGTGCCCTGCTTACAATCTACGGTAATAATTTTGGAGCCTCGCGCGGTCAGTCCAAGGTACTGTTCAGCTGTGATTATGATAGAGCTATTTCTACGGCTTCTTTTATTACTAAAACTCTGCTTGGCAATAACCTTGTTCCTGCGGGCGAGTTTGACGAAGATTATGAATACTGGAGTAATAATGAGATTCGTGTAAGGGTTCCTGATGGTGCCTGTTCGGGTATTGTTGTTGTAGATAACGGCAGGGAAAGAAGTGAGTCGGTTTCGTTTACAGTAAATGCAACTGCGGGTACCAAGGTTTATGAAGGCAAGAAGATTTATCTTGTTCAGTATTCGGCAGATGTTTCGGATGTTGTTACAACGGATGTTTCTACCATTACACTGCGTTGTCCTATTCCTATGATTATTCCGTCGCAGCCAACTTTGGAATTTACAGAGATTACGCCGGCTCCTATTCTTCAGAATTACCAGAATTGTATAATACATCAGATAACCAAGAACAAAAATAATCTGCCTAAGAGTGTTTTTAGTCAGACCTTTGTTGTTCCTGTTTATGAAGTAAAAACCGATGTAAAAGCTGCGGGCGTTACAAATTATAAAAACATGAATCCGCTTATTGTAGAAAAATATACTAAGAGTGATGCAATTATCATGAGCGAAGATTCTGCTATTGTAGAGCTTGCAGCAGAAATTACCGGTAAAGAAACAAATGCTTATAAAAAGGCCCAACTCATTTATTCCTATATGATAGACAATTATGAGGTTTTGAGCAAAGTTCGCAAAAACGATGCCGACCCTCTGGATCTTATAAAAAAAGAAAGCGGCGATGCCTATGATTATGCAGTAATCTTTACTGCACTGGCCAGAGCAAGTGGAATTCCTGCTTTAGTAGACAGCGGTATTCTTATTGGTCAGAATCTTTCTACACAGGTTCACTGGTGGTGCGAGATTTATCTTGGAGGCTTTGGCTGGTTCCCTGTAGATGTTGCACTTGGTGATGATCTTGAATATAAAAAATGGTCCGACAATTTTGATTCAAAGGCTTTTTATTTTGGAAACATGGATTCTCATCATGTTGTGTTCTATCGCGGTTATAACGATATTAAGCCTTTTGCACAGGACAATAAAACTGTAAAATATCCTAAGAGCTTTGCATTGCAGAGTATCTGGGAAGAAGCAAGCAGCAATACTGCAAAATACAGCTCATACTGGAGCGTGCCTGCAATCAAGGGCGTATACTAGGAGGAATATATGACTAAAGTTTTAAGCGTTGGCGGTTCAATTATTGTTCCGGAAAAACCTGATACAGAGTTTTTGACTGCATTTGTAAAGATGTGTACAGCCTGGCTTGATGAGGATAAATCCCGCCGTCTTATTCTTGTTGCTGGTGGTGGTGCTCCTGCACGTGTGTATCAGAATGCCTATAAGGCTGTTGCTGCAGAAACCGGACTTGCAGCCGAAAATGATGCAGCCGACTGGATTGGCATTATGGCAACCCGTATTAACGCCCAGCTTTTAAAGGCGTCGTTTGGACCTTACTGCAAAAACGATGTTGTATATAATCCAACTCTGGAAGACTTGAGCTTTGACGGGCAGGTGCTTGTTGCTTCGGGCTGGAAACCTGGTTTTTCTACAGATACAGACGCCGTTTATCTTGGCGAAAAATTTGACGCAAAGACAATTGTAAATCTTTCAAATATCGAAAAGGTTTATACCGACGACCCTCGCAAAAACCCGGATGCAAAGCCTCTGGATACAATTTCCTGGGCAGACTTCCGCAAAATGGTTGGCGATGAATGGACCCCGGGTAAAAACTGTCCTTTTGACCCTATTGCTTCTAAAAAAGCCAGCGAGCTTGGCATGAAGGTTATCTGTGCCGGCGGAAAAAATATTCCAAATATTCAGGCTATTTTGAACGACCAGGAATATATTGGTACAACTATAGGCTAAAAAATCACGAAAAATTTTCATAAACCTATTGACAAAGTAGGTAATTAGTTTTATTCTCTTGGGTATAACCTACTAGACA
>JAFYDO010000168.1 GCA_017544745.1 Treponema sp.
AGCTTCCCTGCAAGCCCACATAAAGGAGCCGCTCGCCAAAAACTTCTTTGCATCGCGAAATCAAGTTTTCCATGTAGTTATCAATATTAAAATATTCCATAATTTGTATTACGCCAGATTTATTATCACTGCAGTTCCACCTTCAACTTTGTAGCATCCATTCTTATATTCTGCACCTTTTCCTGTAATATGCAAAACTTGGCCCTCTTTCATTTTTACCTCACATTTCTTTTGCGAAGGATTGATGACAACAATACAGGCTTTTCCATCAGCAGCAGTTCGTTTATAAACAAGCGGATATCCAACTTCAATAAACTCAATTTCACCAAGATTTTGAAGTGCCGGAGTCTGCATTCTTAAGCTGATTAAAGCATTTACTTCATGCCACAAAGATGATTTATCTGCCATCTGCTGTTTTACAGTAGGACGATCCGGAGCCGGATCCTGAGGAATGTAGAGCTTCTTTTTGTCGGCAGAACTAAAACCGGCATTTTTAGAAGAATCCCATTGCATTGGAGAACGTGCACCGGTCCGGCCATAGCCTCCTTCTTTTGAAACAAGACCTTCAACATAACGCATTCCAATTTCATCACCATAGTAAATAAAAGGAGCGCCGGGCATAGTCAAAAGAAAAGCAAATGCAATTTTCATTTCTTGAGGATTTAAACTTCTTGCAAGACGGTCCATATCGTGGTTTCCGGATGGAATACAGATTAAACCTTTTCGTTCAGATTTTTCGTAATTCTCCAGATATTTTTTTACAAACTCTTTTATGTCACCTTTTCCACGACTGGAAAAATACGGCTCCCGGCAGCGGAATAAATCATTGTAGTGAGAAGGTCCAAAATGAAGCAGAAAATCCATGTGAAAACCACCCTGCAAAGATTTATCGGGCTCACCCCACTCACTAACCATTGCTGCAGATGGAAATTCCTTATCAAGAAATGCGCGTACATTTTTCCATAAACGAATAGTACCTTTTCCATCTTCATCATTTTTAACAAGCGAGCCTGCCATATCAACTCTAAAACCGTCGGCACCAAGATTCAGCCAGAAACGCATAACATCTTTCATTGCTTCAAGAGTTGCCTGAGGTCCCGGATCATCAAAACTTTGCTGCCAGCTTTCGCTTGGTTTATAAAATCCATAATTTAATGCAGGCTGATGTGAAAAAAAGTTTACAGCGCAGGAACCATCTCTGTCAGAAATGCCGCGAAGAGAGCCATAACCAGCCGGTTCTTTCCAGATTGAATCAGTCCAGATGTAACGGTCAGTAAATTCATTTTTCTGGGCCTTCATTGATTCTTTGAACCATTTGTGTTCTACGGAAGTATGACCTGGAACTAAATCCAAAAGTACATGCATGTTGCGCTTATGTGCTTCCTTAAAAAGTTTTTTCAAATCAGCATTTGTTCCGTAACGTGGAGCCGCTTTTTTATAATCACTAACATCATAACCGGCATCGCCAAAAGGAGAATCAAAACAAGGATTCATCCAGATTGCAGTACAACCAAGCTCTTTAATGTAATCAAG
>JAFYDO010000169.1 GCA_017544745.1 Treponema sp.
TCTGGTATTCTCAAAAATCTTTACCGGAGAGCATATTAAAAAGCCAAAAATGTGCATTATTCACACAGGAAAAAATATTCAGGTAAAATTTGACAGCCCTCGCGCCGTACAGGTAGACGGTGAGACTGTTCTTGGTGTTACTGAGTATACGGTAAAGGCCTAGGATTTATCCTGTAAAATTAATTTTTCCAGGGCCTTTACAGCAACTGTAATGGCTAATTCTGTATCATGGGCCTGCTTATTCGGCAGGCCTTTTTTTGCGCGCTCCTGGTTTGCAACAACGAGGAAGCAGCTTCCAACACGCACATGAAGGAACTGGCCTGCAATAAAGAGTGCTGCGCTTTCCATTTCGCTGGCAAGACAACCCATGCGGAGCCAGGCCTGCCATTTATTTTCCAATTCGTAGCTTACAGGCATAACCTCGGGTTCATGCTGACCAAAAAAAGAATCCTTGCACTGCACTACTCCAACATGGTGCGGAGCCTTAAGGTCGCGTGCAGCATCAACTAAAGCATTAACACAATCAATATGAGGAACAGCAGGGTATTCAATAGGAGCAAATTCGCGGCTGGTACCTTCCATGCGCACGGCTCCGGTAGCAATTACAATGTCACCACCCATTACATCTTTCTGCATACCACCACAGGTTCCAACGCGAATAAAGGTATGGGCGCCACATTTGGCAAGCTCGTCAATTGCAATGGCAGCCGAAGGACCTCCTATACCGGTTGATGTTACACTAACCTTTTCTCCGACTAAAGTTCCTGTATATGTTACATATTCACGGACATCTGCAACAAGCTTTGCATTTTCAAAATGTTCTGCAATTTTGGCACAGCGTTTTGGGTCTCCGGGCATAATGACGTATTTTCCAATGTCCTGCGGACCAACGCCTGTGTGATACTGTTTTCCTGAACCTTCTGTATAATCTACCATACGTGAGCACTCCTTAAAAAAAAATTATATCATATTTTTGGAAAATGTGTTATAATTTAAAAATGAATAACGTAGTGAGCTTCTTTTTACCCGATGAGGAACATTTAAAAAACAAAACTTTTAGTGAACTTGCACAATTACCTACCGTAGTTTATGGAAATCTGATTTTTTTATTTGGATTTATGGCAACCTTTATTGCAGAGATTGGGCGTAAAACTTATTTAACAGCAGCCGGTTCTGGGCTTGCCTTTTTAATCTTTGCCACTGCACTTATATTAATTAAAAATGATAAGATACACCTTGGTCTTAGTTTTGATACAATTGGAATTCTTATTGCAATTCTTGCAATAGTATTTTTTCTTCATGCCAAAGACAATATTTTTGAAATTTACCGCTCCATGTGCTTTATTGTTGTAATGGCAATTTTTAACCAGCTTTTTTCGGTGAATAAAAGACAGCTGTTTGTATTTTTTATACTGTCAACAATAATCTGGATTCTTGCCATTTTCCTTCTTTTTACAGACTTTTTTGTAATTGATAAAAAAGAAACTATAACCGCCATTGGCATTGGAACCTTTGCCCTTATTGGCACAAACGGCGCAATTCTTCTATTAAATAAGCAGAAGGACAAAATTAATCAAAAAGCCATAGATGAACAAAAAAATACCGATGCTTCTCTTTCTACCTTAAAAAATGTTTTAAATCAGAGTAAAGAAAACATTCAGATTGGAAATGATCTTAATGGGCAGGTTTTAAGACTTTCAGAAGCATTCAATGAAATACAAAGTCTTTATGATTATCTCAATTCGCAGTCTGCTTCGCTTTCTGAAAAAACAAGCACAATTAATTCAAGCTCAAAATCTGTAATGGAACATGTTAAAAACATGCAGCAGAACATTGTTAATCAAAACTCTGCCTTGACACAAACTTCTGCGGCCATGACAGAAATTTCTGCAAACATAAGAAGCATTAGCAGCATTGCAGATTCAAGAAAAGAATCTATGAACAAAATGGAAGAGGATTTAAATTCCCAGCAGGTAAAAATTGAAGAGCTTACAAACGAAATAGAAAATGTACAAAAATCAACAACTACAATTTCCAGCTTTGTTGCTACTGTAAATGCAATTGCAGGAAGAACAGGCCTTCTTGCCATGAATGCCTCAATCGAAGCTGCACACGCCGGTGTTTTGGGAAAAGGCTTTTCGGTTATTGCACAGGAAATAAGAAAACTTTCTGAAGAAACCAACAAAAACGCACAGAATATAGAAAACGAACTTAATCAGGTTATTGAACTTGTAACTAATGTTTCTGCCACTGCAAA
>JAFYDO010000170.1 GCA_017544745.1 Treponema sp.
CTGCCTGAACACCGTTTGGCATCATTACGCCAATTACACGATCTTTTCCAAGAGCAGCACAGCAGAGTGCTGCAACAGTGGCAGAATCTTTTCCGCCCGAAATGCCAATTACGGCCTTTGTTTCGCTGTTGCCGTTTTTTGAAAAGTAGTCTTTAACCCAGGCAATAGCTTCGCTTTTAATACTCATATTTACCTCATTTATCCCTTCGACCCCTTCGACAAGCTCAGGGACCGCGTTTATTTAATGATGAGTTCGTCGTGTCCGGCTGTGATGTTCACAATTGAACCTTCCGATATATTACCCGAAAGCAGTTCTTTTGCCAACGCGTTTTCTACATAATTCTGGATGGCGCGTTTTACAGGGCGGGCTCCCATGTCTGGGTCGTAGCCTGCTTCGCAAAGGAAGTCCAGGGCGCTCTGGTCAAAGTTGAGCTTAATCTTGCGGTCATCAAGGCGGCTCTGTACACGCTCAAGCTGGAGTTTTACAATAGAAGCAACAGCATCTTTTCCCAGAGAATTAAAAACTACAGTTTCATCTATACGGTTTAAGAACTCAGGACGGAAGGTATCGCGGAGCATCTCGGGCTTTAAGTTACTTGTCATTATGATAATAGTGTTCTTAAAGTCTACTACCCTGCCCTGACCGTCTGTAAGGCGTCCGTCGTCGAGCACCTGCAGCAGTACATTAAATACATCGGGGTGAGCCTTTTCAATTTCATCAAACAAAATTACGCTGTACGGGCGGCGGCGCACTGCTTCTGTAAGCTGGCCACCTTCGTCATAACCAACGTATCCCGGAGGCGCTCCAATAAGACGGGTAACACTAAACTTTTCCATGTACTCGCTCATATCAATTCGGGTAAGCGCCTTTTCATCATTAAACAGGAAGTCTGCAAGAGTTTTGGCAAGCTCTGTTTTTCCAACACCGGTTGGTCCCATAAAGAGGAAGCTTCCAAGTGGCTTGTTTGGATCACTGAGCCCACTCCTGTTACGGCGGATTGCATCACTAACAACCTGCACTGCCTGGTCCTGACCTACAACACGTTTATGAAGTACGTCTTCCAGTTCCAGATATTTCTGCTTTTCGCCGGTCATCATTTTGGCAACAGGAATGCCTGTCCAGCTGCTAACAACGCGGGCGATATCTTCTTCGGTAACAGACTGACGAAGAAGAGAATCTGCATGTGCACCTCCAGCTTCCTGTTCCTGCTCTTTTTTTGCAGCCTCGGCAATCTGTTTTTCCAATTCGGGAATTACGCTGTATTTTATTTCTGCAGCTTTTTCAAGGTTTCCTTCGCGGGTGTATTTTTCCTGGTCAAAGCGTGCCTGTTCAAGCTGTTCCTTGGCTTTGCGGCTCTGGTCAATCTTATCCTTTTCGTTCTGCCACTGAAGGCGCATTGCATCTTTTTTTGCGTTGAGTTCTGCAAGCTCTTTATCAAGTTTTTCGAGGCGTTCTTTACTTGCCTGGTCATCTTCCTTAGAAAGTGACTGTCGTTCAATCTGCAGCTGGAGTACCTTGCGTTCTACCTGATCCAGCTCTACAGGCTGACTCTCTATTTCCATCTTTAGACGGCTGGCTGCTTCATCTACAAGGTCAATTGCCTTATCCGGTAAAAAGCGAGAGGTAATATAACGGTTAGACAAAACAGCAGCAGCCACGAGCGACTCGTCTTCTATGCGTACACCGTGATGTATTTCGTATTTTTCACGAAGTCCACGCAAAATTGCAATTGTATCTTCTACAGAAGGCTCCGCACAATAAACCTGCTGAAACCTTCGCTCCAAAGCAGCATCCTTTTCTATGTACTTACGGTATTCATCCAGAGTTGTTGCACCAATAGCACGAAGCTCTCCACGCGCAAGAGCCGGCTTAAGCAGGTTAGAAGCATCCATACTTCCTTCGCTGGCACCCGCTCCCACAAGAGTGTGCAGTTCATCAATAAAGAGGATAATCTGTCCTTCACTCTTTGTAACTTCGGTAATAAGGGCTTTAAGCCTCTCTTCAAACTCACCGCGGAACTTTGCGCCTGCAACAAGGCTACCAAGGTCAAGTGCCAGAAGGCGTTTATTCTTAAGACTGTCGGGAACATCGCCGCTTGCAATACGACGGGCAAGACCTTCTACAATGGCAGTCTTACCAACACCCGGTTCACCGATGATAACAGGATTATTTTTTGTACGGCGACAGAGTACCTGCATTACACGACGGATTTCTTCGTCACGTCCAATTACAGGGTCAATCTTATCCTGGCGGGCTGCAGCGGTAAGGTCACGACAATATTTTTCCAAAGAGCGCATTGTACTTTCGGGGTCCTGAGAATCTACAGTCTGATTTCCTCGGACAGATTTAAGGGCTTCTAAAACAGCCTTGCGGTCTATTCCGCATTTACGCAAAAGCTCGCCCGCGCGTGTATCTGAGTCTGCAATTGCAAGAAGAAGATGCTCTGTACTAAGATACTGGTCCTTGAGTGCAGACATTTCTTTTTCTGCATTTGCAAGCACCTTCTGCATCTGAGAAGAAAAATAAACCTGTGCAGCACCCGAAACCTTTGGATTAGAGCGTACCAGGTCCTTTACCTTATTATTGAGTTCGTTTGCGCTAACCCCAACACGTTCTATAACAGGAACTGTAAGCCCGTCCTGCTGCTCCAAGAGAGCTTGGAGCACATGCTCAGGTGCAATTTCTGCGTTATCGTTTTTATTTGCAATAGAGGAAGCTTCCTGCAAAGCCTCCTGCGTTTTTATAGTAAATTGATCGTAATTCATAGACATCACCTATCTATGAAAATAATAATAAAATGAAAAATCGACAAGTTTTTTTTTATGGATGGGGTCCCTGAGCCTGTCGAAGGGGCGCTCTCGCAATGACGTTACAGTTCGCCGTCTTCTTCGTGGCCAAATTCGCAGACAGCTTTTGTTATGTTTGCGTATTCAATCTGTTCCAGAGTATTGCGGATCTTCTTAAAGAGTTTGATTTCGCCGGTTCCAGTTGCACCCTGAACCATACTCAAAATCTTTCGGTTACCTTCCGGGAGCTCAAGATTTTTGTTATACAGTTCTTTTACACGGCAGTACAGATCAATATCAATTACCCAGATTTTGCTGTTTATACTTACAGACCAGTGCAGTTTGTTTTCATCAGGATCTTCGGCTTCGGGAGCCTGAACACAATCCCATACGCAGTTATACTGACGCTTGTTCATATTTGCAGGGAACAGAATGTCGGCACCTTCAAAGCTTCCCATAAACGAAAGTCTGTTATCAAACATGCCCTGAATAGAAAAGAAGGAATCAAAAAG
>JAFYDO010000171.1 GCA_017544745.1 Treponema sp.
CCATCTGTTTTGCCGGCAGTACCACGCGTATTCGAAGCTGTTTACGACGGTGTTACCAAAAAGATGCGCAAGGCCGGTGGAATTGTAAACTTTATGTTCAACTTCTTTGTAAAGATTGCAATTGCCCACAAGCGAATGCAGCGCAAGATGTTTGGACAAAACCCATGCTTTACAACTCCGCTGCGTGGTTTGTGGTGGGTTTTATTCTTTATTCCATGGGTGCTTATGTGGCCGCTTTACGGACTTGGAGACCTTATTGTTTTCCGCAAGATTAAGGTTATGCTGGGTACAAACTTCCGCTGTGGTGTAAGTGGTGGTGGTGCCTTCCCTCCTCAGATTGATGAATTCTTCTGGGCAATTGGTGTAAAGGTTGTAGAAGGTTATGGTCTTACAGAAACCGCTCCTATTGTTTCGGTTCGCCCGATTGCCGCTCCTATTTTCCGTACAATCGGATCTCCTATACGCCATGTTCAGGCAAGAATTGTAGATCCAAAAGACGGCTTTATTCTTGGTCGCTGTAAAGAAGGTGTGCTTCAGATTAAGGGCGACACTGTAATGAAGGGTTACTACAAAAATCCTGAGCTTACTGCCAAGGTATTTACACCGGACGGCTGGTTTGATACAGGAGACCTTGCAGTCTTTACAATTCACGATGAACTGCAGATCAAGGGTCGAATTAAAGATACAATCGTTTTGCGTGGTGGAGAAAACCTTGAACCTCTTCCAATCGAAATGAAGCTTGCTGAATCAAGATATATTAAAGCAGCAGTTGTTGTTGGTCAGGACAAGCGTTACCTTAGCGCCCTTATTCTTGTTGACGAAGAAGAAGTAAAAAACTATGCAGCCGAAAATGGTATGCAGTACGATACCTACGAAAACCTTCTTAAGAGTCAGGAAATTCATAAGCTTTACGAAACAGAAATAAGCAACCTTATCAACGCAAAGACTGGCTTTAAGATGTTTGAACGTATTAACAAGTTTACACTCATCACAAAGCCGTTTGAAGTTGGTGTAGAGCTTTCTGCAAAGCAGGAAATAATGCGCTTCCGCATCAACGACATATACAAAAAAGAAATCGAAGCTATGTTCAAAGAGGACGATGAGTAATGAACATTCATATTCTGGAGATGCCGCTTGATTTTGGTGCAAGCCGCCACGGTTCCGACATGGGACCATCGGCAATCCGTTTAGCTGGAATAAAAGAACGTCTTGAAGGACTGGGACACACAATCAACAGTCACTCGGATGTTTTTACGGTGTCTCCGCAGGAATATGAACAGGCAGGAAATCCAAAAGCAAAATATCTTACTCCAATAAAAAAGGCCTGTGAACAGCTGGCAGAGCGTGTAGAAGGCATTTGCAGCAACGAGGAATTTCCTCTGATTCTGGGCGGTGACCATTCCATTGCTCTTGGCTCAATTGCGGGTGTTTCTGCCTATGCAAAAAAAAGCGGTAAGAAGCTTGGCGTTCTTTATGTAGATGCCCACGGAGATTTTAATACACCAGAAACTTCTCCTACAGGTAACATCCACGGTGAATGTCTGGCAGCCTCTGCAGGCTACGGACTGCCGGAACTTACAAATCTGTATTTTGAAGGCCAAAAGGTTGACCCTGCAAACATCTGCTTTGTAGGTGTGCGCGACCTGGACCCCGGCGAAAAACAG
>JAFYDO010000172.1 GCA_017544745.1 Treponema sp.
AGGTAAGTATCAAAAGAACTGAAGGCCTGAGCACCTGCCCATTCGTTCTGCATGATACCAAGGAAGTTTACAATCTGGTTTACAAGTGTAGAAAGGTGAGTTGCCGGTGTAGAAGTGATTTTGTCCGGTACACCACCAAGACCTTCTGCAATAAGCTGACGGAGCGACCATCCTGCACAGTATCCGCTGAACATTGAAAGATCGTGGATATGGAAGGCTGCTGTTTTGTGAGCTTCTGCAATTTCCTTGGAATAGATATTGTTGAGCCAGTAGTTGGCTGTGATTGTACCTGAGTTGTGGAGGATAAGTCCTCCGAGTGAAAAGTTTACGTTGGCGTTTTCGTTTACGCGCCAGTCGCTCTGACCAAGGTAGCCGTCCATTGTTTTGTTGATGTCTACCATGAGGTTTTTGGCGTCACGTACTGCTTCGTGGCGTGCACGATAAAGGATGTATGCCTTGGCAACCTCTACCTCGTTAGCTTCAATGAGTACGCTTTCTACGATATCCTGGATTTCTTCGATGGCAGGAATAGAATGCGCGCGTGCACCTGCAAGCTGAAGGCGAAGCTTTTCTTCTACGCTGTCTGTAAGAGCGGCTGCTCTGTCCGGATCATTGCGTTTTTCTACAGCTTCGATTGCTTTTCCAATAGCAGCTTCGATTTTAGACCTGTCGTAGTCTGCTATTTCGCCTGAGCGCTTTACTACCGATTTAATAAAGCCCTTTGTCTCTGAGTCGGAACTTGACCCCAGAAAGTTTCTCCATTCTGGAAAAATTGACTGTTCACTCATTTACTTTTCCCCTCTTGTGCCTGTTGGGCACCCCTTTTATCTATATTTTTGACTTCTGTAATAAATTCATCAAGGTTTTCAAAGTGACGATACACCGATGCAAACCTGATGTATGCAACTTTATCTATACCATAAAGTTTTTCCAGCACCAGTTCACCTAATTCCGATGTGGGGATTTCGCGGGCTTCTTTTCCGATTTTGATTGCCTCGTCTTCGATATCGTTTGATATCTGTTCGACCATAGCCGTAGAAATAGGGCGTTTTTCAAGTGCGCGGTCAATTCCTTTTTCGAGCTTTGTCCTGTCAAAAGGCTGGCGGCGTCCGTCCCGTTTTACGACCATAAAAGGCTTTTCGTCTATGCGTTCATAACTTGTGAAACGATAACCGCAGTCAAGACATTCTCGTCTGCGGCGGATGCTTTCCCCGTGCATCATGGTCCTTGATTCAAGAACCTTGTCTTCTAAACTCCCACAATATGGACAACGCATTAAAATACCCTTTTTTGAATCAGTTTTTATATCTAGTGTTGTTTTAACATCATATAACACTAGATATGATAATACAAGAGAAATTTTGCAAATTTTGAAGAATTTTTATAAACTTTTTTTCTTGACAAATTCCCGTTTATGTACTTATACCTTAAAATGTTAAGAAGAAGATTTGAAAATAAAAGAATTAATATGAAAAATCGTTAAGCGCGAGCGAAAACGCGGCTGCAAACTGTTTCTATGCTTGCCGAGCGAAGCGAGATGGATTTTTTCCTTGCAAGCATAGCCAACAGTTTGACAGACGCGTTGCAGCGGGAGCATAACGATTTTTCCTTAAGATTTGATTTTTTGATGATTCTATTTCTTATGCTTCTTGTGTTTCTTATGTTTTTTAAGTTTAAGCGGCTTTTTACGTTCAGAACGGATATAATCATACATTGTAAACTGTTCAAACATTCTTATAGCGGTAAGAACAAAGAAAACAAGACATGTATACGGTAACCAGTTGCCAAAGCGGGCATATGGGGTGATTACGCGTTTGTAAACAGGAACATCATAAGCAAGAGAGGCTTCTTCAAAAAGAGGGAGATCTGCTAAAACTTTGCCAGATGGAGAGATAACTACAGAGTAACCGGCGTTGGTGGAGCGTACAAAGGTGGTTCTGTATTCAATTGCACGGTAGGAAGCAATGCAAAAATGCTGGAATTCGCTGGATTTTTTGCGGGACCAGGAATCATCAGTAAGATTTACAAAAAGCTCTGCACCGTTTAGGAACATAGGGCGTATTACATCAGTAAACGAATCATCAAAGCACACCGGAGTTGCAATTCTTACAAGCGGCTGTTCGTTATTTTCTACCCAATAATACGGGATTGAAATATTAAGGTTATTTACACGCGGAACTGTAGGTTTATCGTAATAATTGCACGGAAGTTCAAAATAAGTTAGCTGTTCTCCTCGTGTCCAGCCGGCAGAAATGCCTACAACGCGTTTAAAAATCTTTTTTATTATAGGATTGTCTATGCCCGGAATTGATTCTGCAAACGGAACCAGGTGCAGTTTTCCGTAATAGCCGCGGAAATTTGCGTTGGAATCAAAGAGCATGGCAATATTGTAGTATTTTATTACAGGCTCTTCGTCCGGATTATCTTCATCATATATCTTTTTGTTGTAAACGCCGCCTGTCAAAAGCGGAATCTGGTTCTTGCGTACAAAATCAAGGAAGGAACCGTCGGTTGGAATCCAGTCATAATAGTCCATTGCACCAGGGAAATGTCTTATAAGAGAACCTTCGCTCCAGACAATGAGCTGCGGCTGTTTATCAAGCTTTTTCTGCTCATCTACGCGCTTTTGGGTAAGCTGCTGCGACTGTTTTACTATTTCTTCGTCATCAAATAAATCCCACGGATTATAATTTTGCTGAACAAGTATTGTAGAAATGGTCTTATCCGGTGTTCTTGGCCTGTTATATTCAAAATTTCCCCAGAAAAGCGTAATTCCAAACAGAATTGCAAATACTTTAGCGGCATTAAGAGTACTAAACAGACTGCGTTTTTCAAGGTAATTAAAGGCAAATTCTACAACAAGACAGTCAAACATAACTGTAAGGAAGGTTATTCCGTAGGTTCCGGTAATTGCTGCAAGCTGTGTAAATGAATGCCAGCGGTACATTGCAGAAGAAACTGTTCCCCATGGATAGCCTAAAAAGCCGCTTGATTTTACCCATTCGTAAAGAGTATACATACCCGCAAAATACAGGATGCGGAAGGCAGAATCTTCAAAGAAAGGACGCAGCATTGCATTTTTGTTAAGCGGATGTCGGTCTGTTCTTGAAAATGGCAGGTATATAAAAAGAGCCATAATTCCGCCTATACAGGCAGTTCCCAACGCAGAGGCCCCCAGCGTAAATATTGCAAAATCCTTAAAATTGGCAAGCCAGAAGCTGGAAGTAAGGTGTGTTGTTATTGTCTGTACAAAACCAAGCAAAAAAGCAAACCTGTATTTCTTACAGTTTTTTATTGCAATATAGTAAGGAATGATGGAAATAAAGGCATAAAAAGGGTTTCCAAGCAGAAATAACTCGTTTGGAATGCCCAGAGTGAGCAGGAGACCTGAAAAAACTGAATAAAAAACTTGTAAAATCAATGTCATTATTTTATAATTGTATACATATATTGTATATAAGTTTTTGTTGTCATTTTGAAATATAGCGTTCTTATATAAAAATTGCAATAAAAGAAATGAAACGGTGTGGGGGATTATAAAACGTGAAAGCATTAAACGACGCTCATTATAGTGAATACGAAGTTAAGCCTGATATAGTTGCTAAGGCTCCGGGGCGCTTCCATCTTATTGGTGAACATTCCTGGTTCTTTAAGGATAAGACACTTTCCATGGCAGTAAACATTCCGGTTTATGTTGCTGTGTCTAAAAGAAATGATTCTGCATTAAAGTTTTATTTTCATCAGCTCAACGAAAGAAAAAAGGCTTCTGTTCCATCACTCAAATATAAAAAAGAAGACAGATGGGCAAACGCAATAAAGTCAGTTCTTTTTGGTTTTACATCTGCAGGTTATGAGCTTTGCGGTATGGATTTTACCGTATACAGCGAAATCCTTCCTTCTGCAGGCTTTGGAATTACAACCGCTATAAAATGTGCTGCAACCCTTGCTGTAAAGGAGCTTTTTGGTTTTGAATGCTCAGAGGCACAGATGCTTTCTGTATTGGAAAGAGCCAACAGAAGATTCCTTCAGGCAAATAACTACATAGCAGACAATTATTCGGCTTTGTTTGCAAAAAAAGATACACTTATCATTACAGATCATCAGAAAGGAACCTGGGACTACGTACCGTTTAATTTTGAAGACAAAAAGATTTTCCTCATAGATACAAAGGTTCCTCGCGTTTCTGTATGGGACGAAGAAACCCTTTTTGAACCTCAGAATGTACTTCTTTTGGGAGACTTGCGAGAAAGACGCAATAATGTATACGGCGGATGGCAGTATATAAGCAATGTTACAGATATAAACGAAGAGCTGTCTGTTGTAAGCGAAGATACAAGACGAAAGCTTTTGTGCATTATGAGGGAACATAATGACCTTTTGGATGCACGAGAAGGCCTTGAAAAGGTGGATTTCTTTAAGCTTGCACGTGCGGTAAACCACAGTCACGAAAGCATGCGCGATATGTACGAGATTTCCTGTCCTGAAATTGACTGGATTCTAAAGCGCGTTGGAGAACTCGAACCAAATCTGGAAATGATTACTAATCCTGTTTCCTGCGGACGTATTACCGGAAAAGGCTTTGGACGCTGTTTATATGCAATCATACGGCAGAGCGATGTAGAAAAGTTTAAGTCTAAGCTGGCAGAATTTGAAAAAATCTTCCAGTATCACCCGGCCTGCTATGAGGTTGTTCCTTCGGAAGGAACTGTAATAGTACGCGATTAAGCTGTAGAGGGAGGGGAAATGAATCTGCTGCTTTGTAACGACGACGGATTTGACTCAGAAGGAATTAAAGTTCTTGCAAAAAAACTGTCTCAAAAGCATAAGGTTTATATAGTTGCCCCTGATTCCAACCGTTCTGCAGTTTCGCATCATATTACAATGTTTAAGGAAAATACCCTTATAAAGCTTGATGATAACCTGTATTCCTGCTCTGGTTTTCCTGTAGACTGCGTTTTTACCGGTATAGAAAGCTCACTTTTTGGCGTAAAGATAGATGCAGTTATTTCGGGAATAAACCGCGGTGCAAATATGGGTACCGACATCATCTATTCGGGAACCTGTGCTGTTGCAAGGCAGGGAGTATTAAGCGGACTTCCTTCTGTAGCATTCAGCCTTCAGTCTTCGGAGGCTGAGGATAACTGGGAAGATCATTTTAATTTTGAACCTATTGCAGATTTTGCATTAAATAATCTTGAAAAGCTTTTATCGCTTGCAAGAACTGAGCCTCCAAGAGCCTTTGTAAATGTAAATGCACTTTCGAGGGACAGCTACGAGGGTGCGGTTATTACAAATAAGCTATGTGTGCGTCAGTATAACGACAAGGTTATTGCGGTGCACGACAAGGATGATAAATATCATACGGAATTTATTATGGGGCATAATCAGACACCGGTTATTCCGGACACTGATTACGGAATATGCATGAGCGGGCGCATTGCGGTTACTGTAGTATATGCAGATCCGGTGTGTCCTAATTTAGTAGACGATATGCAGTTTTCGCTGTAAAATATAGGAATACGGGTGGGAAAATGGCAGGAAACATATTAACTCAGGGAGTATCTCTTTATAATCAAAAAGCTTATACAAACGCTTTGACTTTCTTTTTGTCGCTGCCTGCAGATTGCGGGGCAGATAAAAACGAAATCGCTTATTACCTTGGTCTATGTTATACAAAGCTGGAACGCTATGATGATGCGCTTTTGTATCTTGAGCAGGTAGTTACTTCGGGAACCCATATTGAACGTACCCTGCAGTGCCGCTTTTTACTTGCAGTTATATATGCACTTTCGGGACGCCGCCGCCTTGCAGATTTTGAATTGAACAAGCTTTTGGAAACCGGCTATATGATGCCTTCGGTATATGCAGCAATTGCTTTTGTTGCCTGGGAACAGCACGATACCGAAAAATGTCTTTCTTACTACGAAAAATCACTGGAAGAAAATCCTTCAAACCTTACTTCGCTAAACGGGCTTGGTTATGTACTTGCCTGCGAGGATAAGGATCTTACAAGGGCACTTTCTTTATGTAAACAGGCAGTAAATAATGCTCCGGATTCTGCAGCATGCCTGGATTCTCTTGGATGGGTATATTACAAGCTTGGATTATACGATGATTCCAGAAAATATCTTGAACAGGCAGAACTGCTTGACCGCGAAAACGAGATTATTCTGGAGCATATTAAGATTTTGAATAAGGCAGGTCGCTGATGAAAAAGTCTTTCTGTTGTTTTGTAGTTTTATCTGTTTTATTGTGCGGCCTTTTTGCACAGACAACAACCTCCAATGCAGGGCTTTATGTAGCAGAAGAACGGATACGAACCGGAGAAGAAGGCTTTGCAGCCGAAGAATTCCGCAGGGGAGTTCAGGCTTTTTACAAGGGAGCCTATAACGATGCAATAGTTCAGTTTGAAAAAGCCCTGGGCTATATGCCAAACGATAATCTTATTCTTGAATGGCTTGGTAAATCCTATTACAAGGCAGGTATGGAAGGTACCGCACTTTCTTACTGGCAGACAGCTTTGGATAACGGCTACGGCGGACTTTTACTTGAAAATAAAATTGAAGTTGTAAAGGACAGACGTGTAACCGGAGATTCAGAAGATAAGCTTATGAGACTTTCGGAGTCTGGCAGTTTTGAAGGTACAGTAAACGGCGTAATGATTTTTTCGGGGCCTGTAAGTGTTCTGCCAAATTATGATGGAAGCTTTTGGGTAACTGCCTATGCTTCTAATGAACTGTTAAGGATTTCTCTTAACGGAAAGGTTTTGGACCGTGTAACAGGACCTCTTGTAGGCTTTGACAGACCACTCGATATAATAAGACTTTTGGATGGAAACCTGCTTGTAAGTGAGAGTGCAGGAGACAGACTTGCAGTTCTTAATGAAAACGGCAAGTTTATTAAATACATTGGTTCTAAGGGACGCAATGTTGGAAATATTGTAGGACCTCAGTATCTGGCCCAGGATTCAATGGGACGCATTTATGTTACCGACTTTGGAAACAGACGCGTAGATGTATTTGATGCAGAAGGAAACGGACTTTATTATTTTGGTCAGAAGAGCGGAAGCTTTAAGGGCTTAAAATGTCCTACAGGAATTGCTGTTGTAGGTGACAGTGTTTTTGTTGCAGATGAAGATGTCGGTAACATTTATGAATTTGACCGCGCCGGAAACTTTATTCGTGAGCTTGTAGAAAAGGATACCTTTAATAAGCCTGAATCGCTTAAGCTTTGGCAGGGCAATCTTATTGTATGTGATAAGAATAAAATTGTTTCTGTTGATATTGAAACAGGTTCCATTTTTGAATATGCAAACACAGGAAATGCACCTAGCCGTGTAACTTCTGCGGTTCCGGATATAAACAATAACGTAATTGTAACAGACCTTAAGGCTGATGAAATATATATTATGTCTAAGGTTCAGGAGCTTGTAGGTGGTCTTTTTGTTCAGATTGAACAGGTTGATGCTTCTAAATTCCCGGAAGTTTATGTAGAAATCAAAGTAGAAAACCGCCACCGTCAGCCGGTTGCAGGACTTGAGCTTGAAAACTTTTATCTTACAGAAAACAAGAGGGCTGTATCTAACCTGCAGTTTGTTGGAAGTGCTGCAAACAATACCTACGCAGATATAACCGTAATTATAGACCGTTCAACTGTTATGAAGGGATACGCTTCTGAGGTAGAAACTGCTCTGAAAGAAATTGCGGCTTCTATGAACGGAAGGGGAACACTCCGTGTAATTTGTGCAGGTGCAGTTCCAGCAACAGAATATACCGGTGCTGCGGATGGAGTTTCTAACTTTACAATTGATGCATTAAAAACTCCGTATGCTTCCAATGTTCCTGTAGACCTTGCAATAAGACTTGCTGCAAATGATTTGATTAATGCTGCCAAAAAGCGCGCAATCATAATGATTTCTGACGGCTCGGTAAATGCTTCTTCATTTGAAAAATATACGCTCTCTGAATTGAGTGCCTACCTTTCAAATAACTCTATTGATTTTTCTCTTATTCAGGTTTCGCAAAAAGCGCCTGCTGCAGAATATGAATATATAATCAATAATTCTTCGGGTGAATCTTATTATGTATTCCGTCCAGAAGGACTTAGTTCAATTGTAAAGGACATTATTGCAATTCCACAGGGAACCTACCAGGTTAAATATGTTTCAGCTTTGCAGAAAAGCTTTGGAGAAAAATATCTTCCTGTAGAAGCAGAGGTTTATCTTATGAACCGAAGCGGCCGTGATGAAAGCGGTTACTTTGCACCTCTGGACTAAAAGTTAATTTTTGCTCCAAGTTTATATTCAAGCGACAGCTTAAAGGTTTTGCCTTTTTCAAAGCCAAACAAAAGTCCGGCTCCACTGGTAATTGAACAGTTGTTTAAAAATTCAAGCGCACTGTCATGTGAGTAGCCATAAGTTTGAATATGAGAAGCTTTTGTATTTGTAAGCGAAAAGCTTATTGAATCGTTCATGGTTGCTTTGAGGTCCATTGTTCGCGACTGCTTCCATATAGCATTTGTCAGAACAAGTAAAAGACTTTCATCAACACGGCGGTTCCAGCCGGTGCCCAGTTTAATCTTTAAAGCGCTTGTGCTTTCCAAAGAAAAATCTGTATTTACAGTTACAAAGCTTTGTTCTCCAAGATTAAACAAAAGCTTTGCTGCATCAGAAATTAAATAATAGGTACTATCTGATTTTTTGTCGCTAAAGCGTACTGTGACATTTGCGGTTTCTGTAAGCTCCAGCTCGCGGCTTATATAGCTGTCGCTAACATTTGCTTTAATCTGGTAAACAAGCTTTGTGCTGCCGGCGGAAAAACTTTTTTCTGTAGTAAAACCTGCCCCGGCAGAAAGAGGAACAAGAAGGTCATTCAAATTATTGAACAGCTTGCGTCTCCAACTAACTTCATAATTAGTTGAAGTAAAGGTAAGGTTAGAACTTCCTCCGGCATTTGAAAAAATAAACGCAAGGTCATCTGTGTAATTTTTTCCAGCGTAAGTCTGTAACCTTGTGTTTTTATGGTTAAACCAGAAGGTAATTGCATGAGAAGCCTGTGGCAGAGTAAAGGGGAGTGTAAAACTGTATTTGTCATACCACGAATAATCTTTTGAATCGGCAGACACTTTGGCGCCGGTAAGCTCATATTCAAAAACGGGAGAAAGCCCTGCTTTTGGAATACCAGCTTTTGCTCCCGCAATAAAGCTTGTGTTGCGCAGCGCCTGTTTATCTCCACCGGAAAATTGGAGTACAGAGGTTTTATACCATCCGTTAAAATATTCTTTGACCAGTGCAGTGTTTTCAAACAGTTTTTGGCTTGCGGTAAGAGAAGAATACAAAGATGCAGTATTCTTGTTTATATCAAAATCAATCGAAAGCTTACCCAGGTACTGCTGGTTACTCATGCTTTTTAATTCTTTTTGGGCTGAGCTTTGCGCACTTATGCTTACAGAAAAAGGAGTAAAAAGTGGTTTGGTGTCTATCTTTATATAATCGTTTTTACGGACAAGAACATTGTCTGCTGTAAATCTGTAGGTTTCGCCAAAATCTAAAATCTTAAAAAGCGGTTCTTGAGTTATAAGGGAATGTCCGGCATTTTTAAGTCCGTCCATGGTTGTACTTGCGTCTGCAGCCGCCTTAATTCCTGCAAGAGTATAAAAGCCGCTTACGGAAGAATCTATGTAATAAGAAAATTGCCCGGAAGTAGAAAGTCCCTGCTCGTATTTTGCTTCGATTCCACCGGACTCAAAATTAAACTTTGCCTGTGCAAGATTTTTAGCTTCAAAGCCTGGCTGGGTTTCTTTATAGCAAAGGTTAGAAGCATAAAGGTGACCGTCTGCCTGGGGAACAATCACAATTTTTTGTGCGGAAGGAATTACAGCCTTATCCAAAATTATGCCGCATACCTGTGGGGTGAGCGGAGTTGAATCTATAAAGGCTGCCTTATCCTTTGTGTTTATACTAAGCGTATGCTTTTGTCCGTCGCAGAATGGTTCAAGAACCTCCAGTGGGAGCTTTATTTCCAGAGCCTTCTGGTCATAAGAGTTTATGAGGCTGTATTCAAGACTTGCAGGTGCTGTAATTGCAAAGTCAAAGCTAATGGTTTTGTAAGCACTAAAATCTGCCTGTTCAAAATAAGAAAGGCTTGTAATAGTTCTGTCGCTGTCTGTTTGCCAGGTATCTTTAAGTTTCCATTCCAGGTCTGCTTCATTTTTTTTGTAAAGGTCTGCAGCCGACTGAATGCTTTTGCCATCGGTTATCTGCATTAAAGGAGAAACAAGCCTGTATGGACCTGCGTAGAGAGTACCGGTAGGACTGTCTGTATCTGGTGTGTAGGATTCTTTTACAATAACGAGCCTTGCATTATGACTGTAGCCAAGCTTTGCGCGTTTAAGTGGTGTAAGCCGTATTTTTACAGTCTGCCAGACAGGATTATTAAGATCCAGCGCAGTAATTACATTCTGGTCCAAAAGAGAAGTTATTTCCCACACTGGGAGCTCCTGGTTCTGGTCTGGCTCAGACGCTCCAAGCAAAAGGTAAACACTTAAGTTCTGGCCTGCAAGCTCCTTTGACGGTAAAAACGCAAATTCTACCTGGTCTGCCTTATAAAGCGAGTCTGCCTTGGATAGATTTATATCTACTGAAGCCCAAAGATTTTGCGTGCTGCCATTGTCACCGGCTTTGGAAAAATCATAGCTTAAAGGAATCTTATAGCCGCTTATTTTTTTATCTTCAAGTCCGTCAAATTTATTTACAGTATAATTATTCTGCTGTTCAAGGTTTGGCATCTGGGGCGACTTAGGAATAACTTGAGTTTTGCTTCCCGAATTACGGCTTAAATAATTTGTCTGGTCTTGAGTGTTTGAATAAGTATTTGCAACAAAAAGATTTGTAAGATTCTGGTTTTTATAGGCAGCACTAAGCGCATCGCTGATTACCATAAAATCAGAATTATAAGTAAGGCCTGCAGTAAGCGCAGAAAAAGTTTCTTTAGGTGCGTCTGCTGTTGCATAGTCGTCCTTTTGAAAATACGGATATATTCCCGTGTAACTAAGATCAAGAACAAGGGACGGAGTAAAGTTATACATAAAGCCAAGTGCTGCAGTAAAGGCTCCGGTTGCAAGATTGTTGCTTTCTTCGCAGTAAGTGATGTAGATTTTGTCCAGTTCACTAACGCTTGATTCAAGAGTAACAAAACCGGTTCCTTTATCATATTTTGCAGGAACAGATATTCCGTTTTTATAAACCCGCACGGAACCTGCCTGAACAAATTTTCCAATATCATATTCTTTGACCGAAGTTGTAGTTACAGTTGCAAATGCAAGCGGTGCAGTACTTCCTCTGTAAAGATAAATGTTTGGATAAGTGTCTGCAAACGGAAAGCGTGTACTTGCAAGAGAATAATCATTATCAGACAGAGAGCTCTCATCTTTATTAGTTTTATAAACTCCTGCAGCCTTGCCGTCAAAAAATCCATCAAGTACAAGCGGTGAAGCATACCAGGAGGCTGCCTGCTGGTTTGTTGCAGTATCAATTATCTGGTATTCGGCAGTGCCCGTTGTCTTGCTTTGATAAAGGTTTGCACAGGCGTATGGAGAAAAGTTTACAGGGCTTTGAATTATAATACCGGTAGAACCATTAACCACAGTTGTAAGTTTGTCTGCTTCTAGAGAAGAAAACTGTGTAAGATCAACCTTAAAATACTGCATGAGTTCTCCGGCAAATGTTGACGAATCTGTGTAAGAACCCGTTGCCTGCAAAAGCTGCTCACAGCCCGCTTGTGAAGAAAACGAAATTACAATATAAGGGCAGGCTTCTGATGTACCAGTATTAAAAACCTGTGCCTGAGTTGAAAGCACAAGAAGATTTTTCTGCGGAATTATTAAATACTCACTTTCCAAAAGTTTTTCATAGTTTACACCGTTTGAACCAGAATATTTACCGTTCTTACTCTGGACATAAACTGCATTTATAAGGTTTATTGCATCCGAAGGAATGTAAAACATATAGGAACGCATGTAATCATCAAGCGGTGTCTGGTTCATGTCCACACGGTTTTTTCCGTAAAAGGTCATGCTTTTAGTCTGAACCATGTCATAGCGTAAAAGAATGTCGGCCTTCCATTTTTGTGTGTCCGGCTGTTCAAAATGGAACATAAGTCCCGGTGCCTGGTTGTCTCCTCCGCCGGTTCCATAGCCCAAAAGTGAAGAAGAATATTCAGCAGGAAAGGTTATGCCTCTGTTGGAAAATATAAATTCTTTAAGATAGCCGTCTCCCTTATAGGCAAAGGTGTAGGTGTTGTGCTTAAACTCATCAAGGAATTCAAGAGAAAAATAAAGCTGCGGCGTTATCTGAATAAATGCACTAAGATCAATTTCCTGCTTAAACACCGGAAGCGGCGCACTAAAACCAAAAGGATTTGAATAGCCAAAGGTTGTGTTTAAGCTGCCGGTAAGCTCTCCCTTCCACCAGCCTGTAATAGTCCAGGTGCTTTCTTCCTGTTTTGGTTGGGTTTCCTGTGCCGTACTTTTTAGCGGTGCGGACAAATAAAAAAGTATAGCCGCTGCAAAAAAGAGCAGAGCCTTTACTCCTTCATTAAGCTTTTGGAGCATGCGGGCTTTGTGTATTTTTATTTCGGGGTGCTTTTTTTCAAGCTTTAAGATTGCTTTTTCGACATTCTGCTTTTTTTCGGAACCGTCATCAAAAAGACTTTGCTGTGTTGGCTTTTGGGTTGTGTCAATGTTTTCCAGGCCAATACCTATGAGCCTTATTCCGCGGCCCCGTTCGTATTTATGTTCAAAAAGTTCCTTTGCCCTTGAATAAAGAGAATCTAAGGTAAGCACATAATCCGAATAAGTCTGCTGTATCGAAACTGTAGAAAAATCTTCATAGCGGATTTTTACCATCACAGTTTTTGAAAAACCTTTTTCCCTTAAAAGCCTGAACATTACGCAGTGGCAAAGCTCCAGGATTGTAGTTTCTGCAGTATAGGGGTCGGTAACATCATAAGGAAAAGTTGTCTCGTTGCTTATTGAATGACTTTTTGTCTTGCGGTCAAAGTCTACGGTTTCTATTCCGCGCACAACCTTGTAAAGAAAGTTCCCGGTATTGTCACCAAACATAAAGATAAGTGCCTGCAGAGACTTGTCATAAACATCCCGGGTAGTTCGTATTCCCGCTGTATTTAAAGCTTCCAGAGTTTTGTCACCAATGCCCCAGACCTTTTTGAGCGGGAGGTTTAGCATAAAAGACTCTTCCTGTCCTTCCTGTATACAGTAAAAGCCGTCGGGCTTGTTCATATCCGAAGCAATCTTGGCCAGATATTTTGTTGGCGCAAGTCCTACAGATACAGTAAGTCCTGTCTGCTCCTTTACCATCTTTTTTATTTTATATGCTGTTTCCTCTGGCGGACCAAAAAGCTTTTCGGTTCCGGTAAGGTCTATAAAGGCTTCGTCTATACTTATCTGCTGAACATCTGGAGAAAAATCTCGGAAGATATTCATTATCTGGTACGAAAGCTCTGCGTAGCGTTTCATTCGCCCGTGAACATATATGCCGTCCGGACAAAGCTGGTATGCCTTAGCAATTGGCATAGCACTGTGAACACCAAACTTACGCGCTTCATAGCTTGCAGTAGAAACAACGCTTCTTTTTTCACCAGGTTTTCCACCGACTATAACGGGCTTGCCTCTGTACTGAGGATTATCCAGTTGTTCAACAGAAGCAAAAAAAGCGTCCAGGTCTACATGAAGGTAATAATGCTTTATCTCGTTCATTGTTTACCTTCAATTTTAAGATTTTTTGTAAGAGAATAATAGATGTCTTCTTCCTGATCATAAAAAATCTGTTCTACTGTAATTGTCTGGCCCTGGGTATCGGAACCGTAATTAAATTCAAGGTTTTGAGACGGATACATTGGAAGAGGAAAATCTACTGTATTTTGATTAAGCAGATTGAATTCATTTTCGGAATATAAAACAGGGGTAGTGTTCTGGTCGTCAGAGGTAATCTGCAGGGAAACATAAACCGGAAGCTGTTGGGACTGAACATTTACAGTTCTGATTGTATCCGAAAAGATTTGCTGGTCCTTGTAGGAAAGATAAAAATCCTTGCCAGGCAGAGTGTTTTCTGCAGTCAAAAGCTGCATCTGAAGAAAAGCAGACCTGTCTTTTTTTTGCGAATAAAAAATACGGTTCAAAAGTAAAAGGATAATAAAAATTCCAAGATAGGTTGCGCCAATCAAAATGGCATAAAACCTCTTTTTTGTATAATACTTTTTAAACGCATTAAACAATCGCAAAAGCATCTGGTAAACAGGCAGAAGAATAAAGGATAAAAGAAAGGGCTGGGCAATACTGTTGATAAGAAGGTTATGCAGACTTTCTATATCCGAAGTATTAAAAAGTGAGTTGATGTACGGAACAAAGGGAACAATTAAGAATATAAATAAAATAATGTGAATCCAGTTGCGCCGGAAAATAAGAGAAATAACCGAAACCAGATAAATAAACATAAAAATTGGAAAAAGCGAAATATCAAGAAGAGTAAAAATCATAAGGTTTATAAAGGTGTCCAGTACCAAAAGAAAATCAAGCGAGCGGGTAGTGTACTTTTTGAGCAGCGACAGGTTTAGCATAAAAAACAGCGAAACCAGCAGCATGGAAATCATAATCTGGACAATTATAAAACCAAAAACTGTATAGGACGCATTTGAACGGGTAAAAAGTTTGTAAAGCCCTTTTCCTGCAAACAGCCCTGCAAGAGTAAGCGTAAAGATAACCGGAATTACATACCAGTTTGCGCGTATTTCCTGCCAGAATTCTACCTTAAGGTTTTTGTTTATAAAGCTCATGCTAAATGTAAGAAGAATACTTAAAATAAGAAAAACAATCAGAATCTTGATGAGCCTTATTTCCGAAAGCCAGATTCTTTTTCCAAAAATACGGAACATAAAGGTGTGCGAATCGTTGCTCTGGTCCATAGAAGATTCATAGGAGTTTATAAAAGCAAGAATTACATCGCTTGCACGCGTAGTATCCTTAATTCCTGCAGAAATACAGGGAATGTCTGAGTTCAAAAAGGCAAGAAAAGCACGGTCCTCGGAAAAGGTAAAATCTGCGGTCTGGCTTATAAAGATGAGCGGCAATCCGTCTGTAATTTTTGCACTGCTGTAGGCGTCAAACATATCCTTGAGCATCCACGAAGGTGAATGTTTTTTATTGCTTCCTGTGATAATCTGATTTTTTCTTGAGGAAAGGTCCATCAAAACTGCGGAATTTGACGTATTTGTGTCCAGAGATTGAACAAAAATGTCTGCGCCGTAGATTATGTTTTCCATATACAGGTTGTTTCTGTTTCCATAGCACAAAACAACCGTGGAATTGTATGGGCGGGTACTAAGCTGGGTTAAAGCAGCGGTTACAATCTCACGGTTTGGCCAGGCGTCTTCCATATAAAAAAATAGGATAAAATTGTGATCTGACACTGTGTCTTTTGGGGAGAATCTGACGATAATATTATAAGGCAAAAGATTAGTTCCGCCGGAGACAAGCGGCTGAATCTGAGGATTAAAGCCGTTTTTTTCAATATATTCAAACATAGAATCGCATAAATCCTGACCGTTAAGAGATTTATCCTGCGAAAAACATAAAAAAGTGCAGTTTAGAAGTATTGAGAAAAACAAAATCTTTAAAACGGATTTTTTTAGCTGATTCATTCGCTTTAAGTTTATTATTTAAGTGTTTACAATGCAAGACCCTTATTGTATAATAACAAAGATATACAATAACAAAAAGTAAATTGAGAAGGTGATATGAGCGCATCCGATAAAAAATTTATCATTGAACTACCTCTTAAAGTAATTCTGACAGAAGACGGTGCTTCAAATTTTATTAGTCACAATAAAAAATTAATGAGATTCCGCCTTGCAGACAACGTAGATGAATATGGTATTTCATTAAATAAATTTTCTCCTCAGTCAATTCAGAGCATGATTCTTCTGGATTATATTTCCAAGATAGAAATCTCCATGTCCGAATTTGTTTCTTCACGCCAGGAGGTAATGGACCTTTCCAAGGTTGTAGTTTATTCCCTTTTGTATAAGCAGTTTGACCGCGATGTATATTCAGCACTTATTCAGTGTGAATGTGTACGCAAGCATAACCGCGCAAATCCTAGCCACCTTATTGATGAAAAAACACAGATGAGCGAACGCCAGCTTCGTTCAATTCTTCAGAATAAAGAGAACATTATTCAGCAGACACGACGCAGTATTCTTGACCCAATCTGGAAGTCTATCATGACAAATCCTGATTATTCGGATGAAGAAAAAAATATCTACCTGCTCATGTCAGAAAAATTTATGAACCGACTTGGTCTTATGAACTGGTACATTATTACTTTGTTCCATAAGTCAGACGGTGCCAACGAAATGTTTATTGCAATCCGAAACCTGCTTAGTTCTTACATGGAAAAATCTAAGGTTGCAGAATATATTTCGGTAATGGTTATGGAGCTTGCGCTCAACAACGAAAACACCAATATCCGTAAAGAAGCAAGAAATATGTATCAGGATATTGAAGACATAGATGCCCTTATTTTTGATCCGGAGGTTCGTGCAAAGATTGTAGCAGAGCTTCAGCGCAACCACGAACTTGTATTTATTTCATGGAAGCTTGGTGGAGGTTCTTCTTCTATCGGTAAACAGGGTAAGCTTTCTATTACACTTTACAACAAGGATGATGAGTTCCAGGAAGTAAAGGAAAACATCGATAACGCAAAATCTTCTAACACAGCAAATAAGACACTTATAGACTTTTATCGTGAGCTGCCGGACGGACAGGAAGGAACAGACCTTGGTTTGTACTATCTTTCTTATCTGGATGATGCGTGCAAGAAGGTAAACGTTAAGTTTGAATCACTTGTAAACCAGTTCTCTGCAAGTGAACTTACCGTTATTACGCTCAACTTTAATTTCTAATTTATGCATAAACGATTCCAAAGCAGACATTTTTCTAAGACTCATACCGCAGCCCTCGCAGCTGTAGTAGTTATGCTTTGTGCAATTTTTACTTCCTGTTCAAATAATATAGTTCAGACAACTGATGCAAAACTTTCTGTAGTTTTTGATTACGATTCTTATGAGGAGCTTCCAAAAGCCAGATTGAGTGTTTTTGTTGAAGCAGAATCAAATCCAAACAGACTTGAAACAATTACCGTAACCTGTAAGGAATGTGAATATGTGTGGGAATCTGACGACCTGGTGCTTGCACAGAATAACGAGGTAAAATACTGCGGACTTACAAATATTGTAATGCCTGCTGATGAAAAAATTCCTAAGGGTGAATACACGGTAACCTATCTTGCTGCAGACAACGAAAAAAAAGAAATGAAGGCTGTGCTCAATTATGATCAGAGCTTTTACGAAACAAAGGCAGAAAATGTCGGAGTTTTGATGAATAAATATCTTGGTTCAAGAATGCTTACGGTTTTTGGAGAAGAAAATAAAATACTGTATTACGGACCACGTTCTTCGCAGTATTCGGATGCAAGAGGAATATGGAATGAATACCGTAATGCTCAGGAGTTTCAGGAGTCCTGGGTTTCTTCTTCGGGAAACGTAGTATGCAATCTGCCTGTAGAAAAGGTAGTGCCAGGAAACTAATAAAGGAAAGACATGGATAACGACAATTTACAGCAAAAAACAGAAAACAAAAAAGAATCAGACCCTTTACCCGCGTATAAGCGGACCGTTAAAACTTATGTAATGCGCATTGGGCGCATGACCGCCGCACAGGAGCGTTCTTACAACGAACTGGTTCCTGCCTGGTGTATTCCTTTTGAAAATAAAAAAATAAATTTCGTAGACGTTTTTGGAAACACTAATCCGATTATCATAGAAATTGGTTTTGGTATGGGTGACGCAACTGCAGAACTTGCACAGGCAAACCCTAATATAAACTATCTTGGTATAGAAGTTCATAAGCCTGGAGTAGGCAAGCTGCTTGGCGAAATAAAAAAACGCGACCTTAAAAATCTTTACATTATAGAATATGATGCACTTGATGTTCTTGAATATATGGTTGGCGACAACTGTGTAAACGGTTTTCACATTTTCTTCCCGGACCCATGGCCAAAGAAAAGACATCATAAACGACGCCTTGTTCAGCGTCCAAAAACAGATTTGTTTGCACAAAAGTTAGCACCTGGCGGTTATCTATATTTTGTAACAGACATAGAAGAGTATGCAGAATTTGCCCTTGAACAACTGGAAAATACTCCGCACCTTAAAAACAAATACGAAGGCTATGCAGAACCTCAGGCCTGGAGAGCCCAGACAAAGTTTGAGCGCAAGGGAATGGCTGCAGACCGCAAAATTACAGAGCTGTTTTTTGAAAAGGAAGTATAAAACAAATTAAATATGGATTTATTTAATTCTCAAAGAATACAGGAACTTGAAACACTCATTACAAAATACCAGTCTTCTTACTATAACGGAGAAGCAGAAATAAGCGATGCAGAATTTGACGCACTTTGGGATGAGTTAAAAGCGCTTGACCCTGGCAATGCAATATTACAGCGTGTCGGTGCAGATTCAGGCAATTTTGAAAAAGTAAGACATGTCATGCCAATGGGCAGTCAGGAAAAAGCTGCAGATCCTGAGCAGTTTATGGCCTGGGCCCAGAAACACAAATACGATGAATACCTTGTTGAATACAAGCTGGATGGTGCTTCTCTTGAGCTGCAGTATGAAAATGGTTACCTTATGCGTGCAGTTACCCGCGGAGATGGAACAATAGGCGATGACATTACAGCCAATGCCAAAAAGATGAGCGGAGTACCTGCTGCAATTTACAAAGACGGACAGATAATTCCTTTTACAGGCGGTATTCGTGGCGAAGTTATAATGACCCACCAGGTACACCAGCGTCATTTTTCTGATAAAGCAAACTGCCGTAATGCTGCCAACGGACTTATGAAGCGTAAGGACGGACAGGGCAGTGAATACCTTAAATTAATAGTTTACGATGCTTTAAGCACAAACGGAGTTTCCTATTTTTCTACAGAACAGGAAAAAATCCGCTGGCTCATGGATATGGGCTTTAATGTAGTAAAGCTTGTAATATGCAGGGATGCAGACCGTGTAATTGCATACCGTGCAAAGGTTATGGAAGAACGGGCTTCTCTGGAATACGATATTGACGGACTTGTAGTAAAGGAAAGCCGCATAGATTTTGCAGATGCTTCTCGTGCAAGACCGGACAGACAGATTGCATTTAAGTTCAGTTTGCAGGAAGCAGTTACTGTTTTGCGCCAGGTGGAATGGAGCCAGAACGGAGCCACTTATACTCCTGTTGCAATTTTTGATGAGGTTGCACTCAACGGAACAAAGGTAAGCCGTGCAAGCCTTGCAAATCCTGACACAATGCGTAAGCTTGGCGTAAAGCTTGGTAGCCATGTTGTTGTTGTAAAGCGTGGAGAAATAATTCCAAAAATAGAAGGTGTGGTAGAAGAAAAGGGAATTGATGCTTCCGAATTAAAGGAAATTGAATATCCTGTTGTCTGCGAAACCTGCGGAACTACACTTGTAGATGAAGGTTCCCGTCTTTACTGTCCAAACCGCCAGTGTTCAAAGCGCGTGCTGCACCAGCTATTAAAATTTGTTCAGGTTGTAGATATACGCGACCTTGGAGAAACCTTAATTACCCAGCTGTTTAAGGATGGCAGACTCAAAAAAATTAGTGACATTTACAGCCTGCAGGTAGAAGAGCTTGTGCCATATTTCTTAAACGAAGAAAGCATGGAAGCCGAAAAACGTTCCCTTGGCGCAGAGAAAGTCTACAAAAGTATACAAGCTCATACAAATATGAGCCTTCCTGTGTTCCTGGCAGGCTTTGATATAGAGGGCTTTGGCGAAACTCTTGCAGAAAAGCTTGTAGGAGCAGGTTATTCAACACTGGATAAGCTTTTGGCTGCAACCCAAGATCAGATTGCAGATGTTTACGGGTTTGCAGATATTATGGCTCATACAATCGTTCAGGGCCTTAAAGAAAACGCCGATGAAATGCGCCAGCTTGTAACAAATGGAACTATAACAATAAAGAGCACCCAAGGTGGTAAACTTAGCGGAAAATCGTTCTGCTTTACCGGTGAGCTTGTTACAATGAAAAGACAGGATGCAGAACAGCTTGTAAAACAACATGGCGGCACCTGTAAATCTTCGGTAACAAAGGATTTGAACTATCTTGTTACAAACGATACAACAAGCGGTTCGAGCAAGAATGTAAAGGCTGCAAGTCTTGGCATCCCTGTTATTACAGAAGAGCAGTTTCTTGGACTTATTAAATGAATCAGAGTAAATCACAGACCTGGAATGTAATAAAAAGTTTTTTTGCAACTCTAATAGTGTTTTTACTTACTGCCTGGGTTTTGTTTTCGTGCTATACTTTTTTTTCTGTTTGGAAGTCGTGTACACAGATGAATCAGGCTTCCAGTCAGGAATTTATGAGAATAAGAATCTTTGGTTCTTCATCTACCCCGGACGGAAACACCATAAGTGCAGAGTTTTCTATTGTAGATTCTAATGGAAATGAAATTGCAGCAATTGAGAGATCCTGGTCTGGTAATTATCTGGCGGTGGAATTTTCCGAAGTACAGTTTAACAATAATCTTTTTGTTTTTCCTTCAAAGATTTATGGAAAAGAGCGCATAATGGAGACCAAGCCGGCCCGCTACAAAAGTACTTCGCTCGAAAAATATTATGATGAAAATTTTCAGTGCATGCTTTTGGGCTTTGGTTCTTCCTACGAAGCACGCAACCGCCTTTATAAAATTGCACGTTTTGCAACAGGCAAATATCCGGTTCCGACCTTTGGTCATGTTATAACTTATTCTATAGACCTTTCATCCTGCCGCATGAATAACTGGTATTCCATTCATAGAGAGCCGGATGGTAATTTAGTGGTAATAGAATTATAAGTTTATTCCTGGTCGAATGTAAAATCCTGCAGAAAGAACTCTGGTCTTACTGCGCTGCCATTTAAACGCATTTCCCAGTGGAGGTGAGGGCCGGTTGCAAGACCTGTTGAACCGCTTTTACCAATAAGGTCACCTTGTTTTACCATGTCGCCTTCTTTTACATCCATTTTTGAAAGATGATAGTAAAGGCTGTAAAGGCCTGGAAGATGTTCTATAACAATGCTCCAGCCTGTAGAGATTCGGTTTTCGGCCATAACAACTCTTCCGTCGGCGCAGGCTCTTACTTCGGTTCCTTCTGGAACTCCATAGTCGTTACCGTTATGCATGTCCTGAGATTTTTTGCCGTTGGTATAAACGTACTCGCGGCGGTCTCCGTAATAGGCGGTATATCGAGTAGAGCTGGTTGGGCTTGTAAAAGGCTTTAAGGTATAAACATCATTTGCAAGACTTGTAAACAGAATATCATTGAGCTTGTTTATCTGTGCAAGACGTTCAGGACTGGTGTCTGTTTTAATTGCAGTGTTAGACTCGTCTAACTCAAGAACTTCTTTATTAAAGGTGCGGGACTTAAAAACGAGTGGAAGGGTAAACTCGATGGTTTCGTCATCGCTAAAGGTAAAGATAACCTTGAGGGAATAATTACCGGAGGTGAGCCAGGCAGAAGCAGGTACTCCGCACAAAAGGTCTGCGTAAGTCTGACTGTTTTTCTTTTTTCCTACCGAATAAAAGTTTGATTTTTCGATAACGGTTTTATCTTTGTAAAGCTGGAGAGCTCCTTTTTTTTCGGAATCATTTTTTGATTTTTTATGATTTTTAGGAGTACTTATTTCCATGCGTACAAATACTGCATCTCCTGGGACGAGAGTTTCATTATAGGTTACCGTAAGGTTATAATTTTCTGATTGAAATACAGCAGTCTTTGCAAAGCAAAAACCAAATTCCAAAAATGCAACTAAAAGAATTAAAAACTTTTTCATGACTTTCTCACTTCCTTTATCCTTAACTGCGGAGTTACCGTGCCGTTAAAGTAATTTCTTACAATTGTATACAGTATGTCGTAGCTTTGACCAACTACAATTTCTTTTCCAAGCAGTGCAGCCTGTCCAAAAAACATACCGGGAAATTTGTATTTGCCAAATTCAAAAACAAGCTTGAGCGACAGGGGTTCTTTTTTACCCTGAATCATGGCATCTACAACCTTAACGTTTCTGGATGTAAGCATAAGCTCCTGATTTTCTGCTCCAAAAGGCTCCAGCTTGTCTAAAAGCTCAAAGGTCTGCGGAGTAAGATACTCAGGTGGAATCTCTGCATCTATATTAATATCGAGATTTTCTGCTTCCAAGTTTATAGAAGGAATGATTTCTTTAATTTTTTGATAAAACAATTCTAGTCTGTCCTGTGCAAAACTAAAGCCCGCAGCAGCATTATGTCCGCCATAGTTTATAAAAAAGTCGCCAAACTGGGCAAGAAAAGAAGTTGTAACAAGACCGCGGCAGCTTCTCATGGAGCCTTTGTAAACATCATCAGATTTTGTTACGATAACCGAAGGCAGATTATATTCCTGCATAAGTCGGCTTGCAATGTTTCCGGTAATACCTGCATGAAGCTCTTCGTTTACAATTACACACAGCTTGTTCTGGTTTTCCTGAATGTTGGAGCTTACTGTTTCTTTAATCTTATACATTCCAAGATTTACAAGCTCCTTGCGTTTTTCATTAAGCTCAAAGATTTTTGAAGCAAGCTCGTTTCGTTCTTTTGGAGAATCCGAAATCAAAAGCGAAAGTGCCAGATCTGCCTGCCCAAGTCTTCCCGCTGCATTGAGGGCAGGAGTAACTGTCCACGATAAATCTGTAGAAGTTATTGCAGGTGTATTAATTTTGAGCTGAACAAAAAGCTCTGCAAGGCCCGGTCGTGGCCCAAGTTCTTTTATAGAAGCAATTCCGTTTTTTACAAAAATGCGGTTTTCGTTTTTTAAAGGCATTATATCTGCAATTGCAGCAAGTGCTACAAGCTGAAGATCCTTTTTCTCGTTTTCTGCAGCGCCTTTGTTTTGCAATGAAATAAGTTTTTTACAGTAAGTAACATAAAGATTATAGAGGGAATCAATTATAGTACAAGGCTCTGATGAATATTTTGCAATTGTAGATGCCGAAAGAAGCTGCTTAGAAGTTTTTCCCCTTAACTGAGGAATGATTTTTGTAACTTCGCTTTGTAAATCGTAAATACTAAATTCTATTCCTTTTCCAAAAATCTGATTCAAAAGGTTTTTTGTTTCAGCTGCATTCCAGGCATAGATTACCTGACCCTGCAAAAAGTAAGGAAGCTTTAAGTCATAAATAGAGGTTTTGCCAGGAACTATAGTTTCATGCAGCTCCTTAACTTTTACAAGATTGCGTATTTTTACACAGTGAATTTCTACATGGGGTGTGGTCCCTGAAATGTCCGGGGTCCCTGAGCCTGTCGAAGGGCCGGAAGTGCAAACTTCCATCAAACAAATCTCTGAATTATAAAAGTCTGTCTGCGAAAACCTGAGCGCACTTACAAGCTTGTATGCAACCGCTGCACCAGAAATATCTACAAAAGGGTAGCCCGAATCTGGTGCCTTAGGGTCAAGAATTACAACAGCAGCAGGAAGATTTTCGGGCGCATTGTGATGGTCTGTAACAATAACGTCAATTCCAAGACTTACCGCATAATCAATTTCTTCTAGATTTGAAATACCGCAGTCAACAGTAATTATAAGCGTGCCGTTCTGCTCGGCAAATTCGTCAATTGCTTTTTTTGAAAGTCCGTAGGCTTCACTTTCGAGGGGCAGGCGGCAGCATACATCAAGACCACGTGCCTTAAGATAGTCATAAAGAATTGTTGTACTGGTTACACCGTCTACATCGCGGTCGCCAAAGATAAGAACTTTTTCGCCTTCTTCTATGGCCTGATTAATTCGCTCAACAGCGTCTTCCATGGAATTGAATAAAAAGGGATTGTGTGTGAATCGCAGGTCATTTTCGAGGTAGTAGAGGATGTCGTTTCCCTGTGTGATTCCGCGTCGGACAAAAATGGACGCTAAGATTTTATCTATATTATACTTCTGGCAAAGCGGCGTAATATCCTGCGCCGTCACCGGACTTTTCACCCAATTATTCAATTTTTCCCCTCTATATGTGTGTCATGCCGAACTTGTTTCGGCATCTCTATTGTAAATGAGACCCCGAAACAAGTTCGGGGTGACAGTTTATAATATCCCAGTCCCTGTCTTAATTGTATTTAATTCCGTTTCAAGATTCTTTTCTAACAGAAAAAACACAAACTGCTTAATTTCTCCATAAATTGTTTTATCTACAGGTATTTTGCGTACCTCGGAAGGAGTTAACGAAGAAACAGCCGCAAGATAACTGACTGCTTCATTTTTTACAGGAATTAAATGTGTAGATTGTTCATCCCGCTCCCACGTAAAACAATTTTCTATTATATTATAATACGAAACCGCATCTCTTGCAAATGCCTGCGAGCCAGTCGTTTCCGGGCGAACTCCCATAAGTTCCAGATAGCGCCACAAAAAGCGGATTAGTCCAAGTCGGGACTGTTCTTCGTCACAAAGCTCCATTCCGTCCAAAAAGCCCTGAATGAGTGTAAAACAATGATCGGGACTTCCTGCACAACGTGTTTTTATTGCAAGCTCTGCGGCAAGAGAGGCTGCATACTGCTTAAACAGGTTTTGTCCAAAGCTCGTGTGATAATTTGCAACCTCCATGTCGCTTATTTTAGTCTGTTTTTTTTCGGGGTTTTCGTAAAGCCAGATTTTACCCGAATGCCATAATGCAACAAGGGATTTGAGCTTGGACTTAGGTCCGCCGTAAAGAGTAGCATAAATTATACCTTTATCCGGCGTGAGTACAGTAACAGTACTGTTATTTTCTCCCGTCGGTTTTAGGTTGAGGATAATGGCATTGGTGTAATAGGAACGGTTCACTTCCCTTGTCCGTAATAAGCATTAGGACCATGCTTGCGCATATAATGCTTATTTACAATATAGTCTGGAAGCGGTGTTGCGTCCGGATTAAGGGCTATGGTGTTGAGTGCCATTTTGCAGATTTCTTCCAAAACTGTTCCATTATATACAGCTTTTTCTGCAGTTTTTCCCCATGCAAAAGGTCCGTGTCCGCCGCAAAGCACCATATTTACTTCGCCTGGATTAAGTCCAAGGTCTGCAAAGTGTTTTACAATTAAAAGACCGGTTTCTTTTTCGTAGTCGCTTTCTACTGCTTCCTTACTCAGATATGGAGTGCATGGAATGGCCTTCTGGATGTGGTCTGCGTGCGTAGTTCCAAAAAGAGGTACGCTTCTTACAGCCTGTGCCCAGCTTACAGCAAAGGTAGAGTGTGTATGGATAATTCCGCCAACTTCTGCACCCTTGTTTACAGCAAACTCTTTGTACAAAACTGCGTGGGTAGGGGTGTCGCTGGAAGGATTCATGCTGCCGTCTACCTTGTTACCGTCCAGGTCAATAATAACCATGCTTTGGGGTGTTAGTTCCGGATAAGGAACTCCCGACGGTTTAATTGCAAAAACGCCCTTGTCCTTATCAAACGCAGAAACGTTTCCCCAGGTATAAAGAGCCAGATGGTTCTCCGGTATTTTCATATTGGCTTCGTAAGCCTGTTGTCGTATTGTTTCGTAGGTCATTAGAGAGCCTCCACAGCTGCTTTTTCGATAGACAAACCTTTCATATATCTTTCAAAATAGATGTTGAACGACTCAACCAGTTCTGCTTCTGGAGCCGATGTTGTCTTTTTGCAGCTGCCAAATACTTCGCTGTTGAGGAAGTCTGGAAGAACTTTGCCTTTACTGTCTGCACTGTAGGCTGCGAGTAATGCCATACCCCATGGACCACCTTCGCCTGCAGTTTCCATAGCGCTAACGCTTGTTTTCATTGCAGCTGCCATGTATTTAAGACCAGCTTCTGTCTTAAAATATCCGCCGGCCCCTGTCATGCTTTCTACAGGAACCTTTTCCTTATCGTAAAGAATGTCCATACCGGCACGGAGTGCACCCAGTGACGCAAACATCTGAACACGCATAAAGTTTGCAATATTGAATTTTGCGTTTTCTGCGCGTACAAAAAGCGGACGTCCGCTTGTAAAGCCTGTGATTGTTTCACCAGAAAGGTAGTTGTAAGCAAGGAGACCACCGCAATCCTTGTCTGCTTCGAGTGATTTATTAATCAAATCATCAAAGAACTTACCGATTTTTGGAATATCGTTTCCGCACATAGTCTGTGCAACTTCGTAGAAAAGATCCATCCAGTAGTTGTGTTCTCCTGTACAGTTATTACAGTGAACCATTGCAACAGGGTAGCCGTCAGGAGTAGTAACAATATCAATAATACCAGGGTAAACGTTGGCCAGGTCTTTTTCCAAAACAACCATGCTGAATACAGAAGTTCCGGCAGAAATATTACCGGTTTTGGCTTTTACAGAGTTTGTCGCAGCCATACCGGTTCCTGCGTCTCCTTCTGGAGGACAGAACGGAATACCTGCCTGCAAGTCTCCGCTTGGGTCAAGGAACTTAGCACCAGCTTCAGTCAAAGTGCCTGCAGCTTCACCGGCCATCAAAACCTTAGGGAATACTTCGTTTATCTTAAAGCCATACTTAGAAACTTCTGGCAATGCCTCAAACTTTGCAATATATTCTGCATTGTAATCAGCTTTTGAGCCGTTGAGCTTTACAGGGAACATACCAGATGCATCACCAACACCAATAACCTTCTGGCCTGTGAGCATGTAGTGAATGTATGCCGCAAGAGTATAAACGTTCTTAATCTGTGGAACGTGTGGTTCATTCTTTAAGATTGCCTGGTAAAAATGGCTGATTGACCAGCGCTCAGGAACCGGGAAGTTGAAAAGCTCCGAAAGCTTGAGAGAAGCCGCACCGGTAATAGTATTGCGCCAGGTACGGAACGGCACTAGCAGCTTTTCATCCTTATCAAAAGCCAGGTAACCGTGCATCATAGCAGAAATACCACCAGCACGGAACTTTGTAAGCTTTACGCCGTATTTTTCCTGTACGTCTTTTTTAAGTTCAGCATAACAGGTCTGGAGTCCTTCGTGAATCTGTGTGAGCGGATAAGTCCAGATGCCGTTTTCGAGGGAGTTTTCCCAGGTGTAAGAACCACCGGCAATTGGTTCATATTTTTCGTTAATCAGCACAGCCTTAATGCGTGTTGACCCAAATTCAATACCCAAAACAGCCTTTCCGGCCTCAATAAGTTCTTTATTTTCCATTTTGTTAATCCTTTTACCATATTATACCGCAAAAACGAGGAAAATAAATAGAAAATATTATTTAAAAAGTGGGAATTTTTTAAGCGATTAGTTTTTAGCCTTGATATTTATCCCACAGTGCTGCTACGTGGCAATTCACTTATAACAAGAACTCTTAGTTAATAATCAACTTTTCCGGCAATCCATCAAAGTGTACATTATTAACAAAATACTGATATGTTACACTGGTAGAATTATCTTTAATAAAGACTTCATAAAAATTATCATATTTTAAAGTGCTGTTTGGATAATGTTCAACTAAATTACCTGCATTACTGGTTACTTCTGTTGCCTCAGGATTGTAAGTAATAGTAAAGCTTTCACTTGATGTTGAGTTTTCAGTAAGTTGTTTGAAATATCGGAAGTAAATATCAATTGTATAATTATCTGGTATAGAGCTTATTCCAAGTATAGGTGCTGTTGTAAACTGGATTGTGGTGTTTTCCGAATTTAATACGATAGAACCGTCTTCTGTAGTTGCTACTACAGGAGAATTCGTAATAATTGTTTCACCAACTCCTCCTGTAGCAGTAACAGTGCATGTATTTGAATGCGGGTGATATAGATATTTTTCATTTTTATAATAAAATTGGTTATCCAGAGAGTAGGTATATTGTTTTCCCTTGTTTACAAAATAATCAATTACAGGTTCTTGCCCCTGTAAATTATTCAAATTGTTAATATGCAGAGTATTTTTATTATCACTGGAAGTTCGTAATAATGAATCAAAATAAACTATATTATCTGTTTCAGGAAAATAAGGCACAGTAATTTTTATACCGTCACTAATATTTTCTGTCTGTATGCTGATTTCATTTGAACCACCTTTCGCTTCTACAGCTATATAAGGATTTCTGTCAGAAGTATAATAGATGGTTGTAGAATCATATTTATCTGTATCTACATAATATGCATATTCTTTTCCCGGAGTTACATAAGAATCAAGGAATACTATTGAAGTAGAAGCCGGCGGATTTTCATTATTATAATCTTCAAAATTGAATAGTTTGGTATTTGTTGGTTTCCATTCATTATTGCTATCTTTTACTGCTTCATAAATGTCAATTCGTTTATAATACATGCTTTCATGACTTACTTTAATTTTGTTTCCCTGTGCAGTTGCTTCAATTTCTACCGCTGGTTTAGCTGGATTATCGGGTAAAACAAGTTTGACTGGCATTCCGCAATTCTTAACATCAAAGATTTTGCTATAAGAACTACCAGAACTGTTTGGTCGTGCTTCAGAAAATTCTCCTTTTACAAGACCTGCTGAGGCAAGAATAAAAGTTGTATCATACATATGGTCAAATAATAAGCTATTTGTCTCTGAATTTAGATATTCCTGTGAATGAAGTTCTGGATTTCCGTAAATATTTTCAGATGTATAAAGATATAGTTTTATACTGTCTTTAAGTTTATAAAGTTTTATTTTATATTGTTCCATTTCTGCACTAATAGAATCTATACGGAAAATGTATTCATAATAGTAATCTGTATTTTCAAAGCAGGTGCCTTCAACAGAACCATCATTTTCAAATATCAATGTTGCATTTTCATATTTTACAATAGGAGGAATAACCGCTTCATTTGGAGCAATAACAACTGTCGCACCGCTTTCCACAGCTTCATCTGTAAGTGTAACCTCTGTAGTACCTTCAATACTCTGAATATCAGCCTTACCGTCAATGATAATCTGGGCTGCACTCTGGTCGCCTTGAGGTGCAGAAACTTCAATCTTTTCTACAGTTCCACCTTTAACGGTAACCTTATCAACATTTTCATTTACAGTGATGGCTTTAATTACAATATTTTCTTCCGATTCTATTTTTGTGCCGGCGGCATCTACTACAAGAGCTTCTACTTCAGAAGTTCCTTCCACGGCAACACGGACTGCGTCTTTTTTTACTTCTACGCTGGCAACTTTGGAGTTTTTAATGTGGATACTGTTGGAACCACCGCCGTTTACTACAAGCTTAGTAATGTTGCTGCAGCCGGTGAGTGTAACGTCACCATCGCCAACCTGCTGGTCAATGATGATTATGGCATTGCTTACATTTACTAATTCTGTACCACTGGCTTTTATGGTAAGGCTTTTGCCACCGAGTTTAAGATTTTTGATAGTGATGGCTTTTGAAACCTGGGCATCCTCTGCAATTTCGGCGCCTTCAAAATCAATTGAAGTTTGTGCCTGGTCAATTTTTTCTGTCAAAGTCTTTTCCACAGGTGCCTGGTCTGGAATATTGGCAGCTGGCGTTTCAGGTGCTCCCGGACAGCTTGTAAAGAGTAATGCTAAAGAAAGAATGATAACGATTTTTGATATAATACTTTTCATAAATTTTCCCCTTGTTTTGATTAGTGGGAATAATATAACATAAAAATGATTTTTTGTGTAAAAAATTTTTTTGAGGTGGATTGCTTCGCTTCGCTCGCAATGACGATGAGGCCCGTACACAATGACAAATCCTACCTTATCCTATATAATAAAGCCATGAATCTGGAAAATCTTAAAAATATTCAGCCATTGATTGATGACTATACCTTAAAAAACTACGTGGCCGGAGTAAACGTTCTCCTTTATAAAGACAACAAAGAGCTTGGCTACTGGCAGTCAGGCTGGGCAGATATAGAAAACGGCAAAAAATATGAACGCAACACAATCTGCCGCATGTATTCAATGAGTAAGACAATCACAGCGGCTGCTGCCTATAAACTCATAGAACAGGGCAAGCTGGACCTTGGGCAGGATCTTGCCTTTTACCTGCCATATTTTGCTGACCTTCAGGTATGCGAAACTCCCGGACGCAAGGGCACACCACGAAAGGCAGCCAGACCAATCCTTATTCAAGACCTTTTGAACATGACCAGCGGCTACACCTACGGAGCCTGGAGTGAGCAGGGAACTCTTTGCGAACATCTTACCTCTGACCTCATAAACGAACTCAACGAGGACGCCGCAGGTCCAAATAAAATTACAACTCAAGACTTTGCCCGCCGCATTTCTAAAATCCCTGTGAGCTTTGAACCAGGCACTGACTATCAGTACGGCTATTCTGCAGATATTCTTGGCGCTGTTATAGAAAAAGTTGCAGGCATGAGATTTGGCGACTTTCTTAAAGAAAATATTTTTAACCCGCTTGGCATGAACGATACAGATTTCTATGTACCGGCAGACAAGCAGTCCCGCCTTTCCAACGTTTATCGCTGCAACATGAGTTACACTGCCGACGGACAGACACCCTCTGCCACCTTAGAACCATTCACATCCTGTAACCTTGGCATTTCCCATAAAATGGACAGAATGCCGGCCTTCCAGAGTGGAGGAGCAGGCCTTTGTTCTACAATAGACGACTATGCCCGCTTTGGACTCATGCTTGTAAATGGCGGCCAGCTGGACGGAGCACGCATCTTAAACCCGGGAACTGTAAGCTTTATGTCAAATGCACAGCTACCAGCCCCCTTGCAGCAAAAGTTTGACCAGAAAATGCCTCATTTAAGCGGCTACACCTATTGCAACCTTCTTCGCATAGCAAAAAATCCCGGAGAAAGCAAAGCCCTCACAACCCGCGGCGAATACGGCTGGGACGGATGGCTTGGCCCATACATAGGTATAGACCCTGCCAACAACCTTGTTTTTTTAATGACCATGCAGCGCTGTGACACCGGCACCATGGACCTTACAAGACTCGTAAAAAACATGATTTATTCGCTACTTGAAAACCACCCCTTAAAATGATAAACTCCTAAAGTCATTAAAAAATTCTTATGGAGAGAAACAACATGCATCATTGTGCAAACTTGCGTTCACTTGCTAAAAAAATGTGGGGAGGGGTGTTGTTATGTTTATGCGTAATACTGCTTGCTTCCTGCGAAAATTTTCTTAAAGGCCGACAGACTGCCGATGAACTTCAGCAAATAATTGAATATAATAATGCACCTGGCTGTACAATCCTGCTTAAATCCGACAGCTCAACAGGAACCTTTCTTTCCGGAGACTCTAAAGAGTTTAAAATTGGCTACGAAGAAGAAATCTATTTTTCTGTAAATAAAGAAACCTGTATTTTTCAAGGTCTTACAGTTCAAAGCATTACCGATTATAAGGCCGATATGTCCGGTTATGTAGAATTTAAAATTACAGAGCGTGATGAAGAAAAAGGCTTGTATAAAATAAGTGTAAAGGTTTTAAAAGCTGCACCGGATCTTGTAATCCGTCCTGTATGCATTCCGTATCCTGCTGTTGAATCTTATTATCCACCTGAAAATTCCGGCGCATCTTATGCAAATATGCCGATTGTAATTACCTTTACAACCCAGATGGAATATTCTTATATAATTCCTGCTCAGTCAGAATTTAATTATAAAAATATTTTTCTTACTTATGGCTCAGACGATGTAAGTCAGTATTTTAATACTCCATACTTTAATGATGCTAAGACAATTCTTACACTTAATCCTAAAGATGATTTTCTGGAATATCTTAAATCTAAACAGGAAATTGTTATTTCTGTAACAGTAGATTTTAGTGACAATATTATTGTAAAAAACGGTTTTCAATCTATTCCATTTAAGAAAAATGAAAATTCTCAGTTTGTCGTAAACTATAAGCCGGAAGTAGAAGCACAACCTCCTGTAGAAAGCGGTTACGGATTTTTTGCAAGTACACAATATTATTCTCTTGAAGACATAA